>JABMQA010001078.1 GCA_013203545.1 Bacteroidota bacterium | reverse complement strand
TTATTGAACGGAAAAAAATTATTGCTGAATTGCTGTAAATCTATTAAAACAGCAAGAAATGGAACCGTTAGAAAACAAAGAACAGCGAGAGGAAATATTTTCCAGGGTAGTAAGAGCCGGGAAGAGGACATACTTTTTTGATGTAAAGGAAACCAGGAACAAGGAACAGTATTTAACAATAACTGAAAGCAAACGAAGGTTTAACAACGAATCAGGAAAGTTTTTTTATGAAAAGCACAAGCTTTTTCTTTACAAAGAGGATTTTGAAAAATTTGCCCGTGGGCTTAATACAGTTATAGGGTTTATCGAAACCGGCGAAGCTCCCGAGGAGGAGGGGATAGTGATCCCAACGCCCAAAACTGATCCGATAACACCCGAAGTAAATTTTGAAGACCTTGACAGTGCCAGCGAAAAAAGTGAAGAGGAATAAATTATTAAAAATCCAATAACAGGAGCTGACTACATTGGTCGGCTTTTTTTTTACTATCCGGATTGGTGTTGATTACTTTTAAAATAAAAATTTCCATCTGAAGCTATAAATTGTATTTTTGCCCGAACTGCAAATCAAAACAAATGGGTAAAGTAATTGCTATTGCAAATCAAAAAGGAGGTGTAGGAAAAACGACCACAGCTATTAACCTGGCTGCATGCCTTGCGGTTTTGGAATACAAAACCCTCATCATTGATGCCGACCCACAGGCAAATGCCACTTCCGGCCTTGGGCATGATCCCAGGACCGTCCAGAGTAGTATTTACGAGTGTATAATTGATGATGATGAGCCGAAGAACATAATTCTTCCCACCACAACACCCAACCTTAATATTTTACCTGCCCATATCGATCTGGTAGGTGCTGAAATTGAAATGATCAGCCTGCCCAATCGTGAAAAAATGATGAAAAGGGTTATTGATAAAATCAAAGACAACTATCATTTTGTTATCATCGATTGCTCACCTTCCTTAGGATTGGTAACAGTTAACGCACTCACAGCAGCAGATTCGGTAATCGTACCCGTTCAGTGTGAATATTTTGCACTGGAAGGATTGGGAAAACTCCTGAACACAATAAAAATTGTCCAGTCGAGGCTTAACCAATCCCTGGATATTGAAGGCATTTTGCTTACCATGTACGACACCAGGTTAAGACTTGCCAAACAGGTTGTTGAAGAGGTTAGAACACATTTTCAGCAAATGGTATTCGACACCATTATCAACAGAAATACCAAACTGAGTGAAGCACCTAGTTTTGGCGAAACAATCATTATTCACGATGCCGATTCAACCGGTGCGATAAATTACCTGAACCTTGCCAGGGAAATCCTTCAAAAAAATAATATGACCAGGATGGATCAGGCTGATATTGAAATTGATTTATTAAATGAAAAGTAGAGGAAAAAAAAGTTCACTGGGAAGAGGCCTTGAAGCAATTCTGCAAAGCCCCGACACCGATATTACCTCCAGGGATATTTCGGGAAATTATGTGGTTGGCGCCATAGCCAATATGGATATCAGTAAAATTGAGGCAAATCCGTTTCAGCCAAGAAATAAATTTGAAGAAGAGGCCTTGCTCGAATTATCCGAATCCATAAAAGAGCAGGGGATTATCCAGCCCATCACTGTAAGAAAGCTTGGATATGATAAATACCAGATCATTTCTGGTGAAAGAAGGCTCAGGGCAGCAAAAATCGCCGGGCTCACTGAAATCCCAACTTATATCAGGGTTGCTAACGATGAGCAAATGCTTGAGTTGGCGCTGATCGAAAACATTCACCGGCAAGATTTAAATGCCATCGAGATTGGCATTAGCTATCAACGCTTAATGGAAGAATGTGAAGTTACGCAGGAGGAACTCAGTAAACGCATTGGCAAACAAAGATCCACAATCTCAAATTATATCAGGTTGTTGAAGCTTCCTGCTGAAGTTCAAATAGCTATCCGCGATGGCTCAATAACCATGGGACATGCCAGAACCTTTATCAATATTGAAAACCGGGAAGATCAACTGGCCCTGTTGCATGAAATACTCGAAACGAGCCTTTCGGTAAGGGAAGTTGAAGGAAAGGTTAGAAAAATAAATAAAAGTAAGGCGAAATCCAGGAATAAAATACCGCGGCCCCTACCTGAGAAATATCAGAATTTTCAGGTTAACCTCAGCGACACGTTAAAAACCAGGGTTGAATTGAAAAGAAATACCAAAGGCAGGGGAAGTATCGTTATCTCCTTCACAAATGATGAAGACATGGAACGGATTGCAACGCTCCTCAATAAAAATAACGACCATAATACCTGACTTTAAATTTGCATGCCGGCTGAATTCTATCCAAAAAAAGGTTACAGAAAGCGTTTTAATTCGAAACTGAATTTTCTTTCATTGGTTCCCAAATCGATGATGTGCCTTTTATTGCTCATTGGTTTACTCGCCCAAACAAAACCTGTTATTTCACAGGGAAACGCAAATACCATTACCCCCGATTCGGTAAAAGTTCACTCGGCAAAAAAGGCCACCCTCATGTCGATGGCACTTCCCGGCCTCGGTCAGGGCTACAACAAAAAATACTGGAAGATACCCATCATATACGCCGGTTTTGGCACACTCATCTATTTTATGAGTACCAACGGAAAGGAGTACCGCAATTTCCGGGATGCCTACATTATTGTTGCAACAGGCGATTCAGCCAATTTCAATAATGAATTAGTCCTCCGATATGAGGGGAATCTGGACCAGCTTCAGGAGGGAAGAAATTATTACAGGAGAAATCTTGAACTTACATACATCCTGAGTGGATTGCTTTATATTTTGCAGATCGTGGATGCCAGTGTGGATGCCAACCTCTATAATTTTGATGTCAGCGATGATTTGAGTATAAATTTTTCACCCATATCAAACCAGCTGCTATTCGCACGAAAACCGGTTCCTGCAATATCACTTAGTTATCGATTTTAAAAATGAAAAAAATGAAAATAGCACTGTTGGGTTACGGTAAAATGGGCAGAACAATCCATAAAGTGGCCGGTGACAAGGGACACGAAGTGGTAGCAATCATCGACAACGAAAACGATTGGCTGGAGAAAACAGATGAATTGTGTCAGGCTGATGTTGCCATAGAATTCAGCTTACCTGACGCGGCCCCACAAAATATCGCGAGGTGCTTTGATGTAAATCTACCCGTTGCGTGTGGTACCACCGGATGGGAAACGCATGTTGAATACCTTAAACAAAGGTGTCAAAAGGAAAACCAATCCATTATAACCGCCTCAAATTTCAGTATGGGTGTAAATATTTTTTACCGGATCAATACACTACTGGCATCGTTGATGAATAATATGACACAGTACAATTGCAGGATAGACGAAACCCATCATAGGCAGAAATTGGATTCACCCAGTGGAACGGCCAAAACCCTTGCCGGGCAGATCATCAAGGGTCTTGACAGAAAAAAACGGTGGGTTAACCAGTCATCTTCTAATCCTGATGATCTCCAGATTCTATCAAAAAGATTAGACGAAGTTCCGGGTACCCATGCCGTAACCTATCACTCTGATATCGATGAGATTGAAATCAGACATACTGCAAAGGGAAGGGAAGGGTTTGCCACAGGTGCTGTTAAAGCTGCAGAATGGATTATCGACAGGAAAGGATGGTTTACAATAGACGACATGTTGTTTCAAGAAAAATCGTAGTAAAAACAAATTATATCTTAACAATAATTAACAGCCTTCTGGCAAGTGTTTATTATTTTTGCCGTTAAACTGAACAAATATTAATCGAATGAGTGTACTTGCAATTTTAATCATCATCTTCCTGTTCTTTCCGGTATTCATGTTCAAAATCTTCGAAAAAGCCGGAGTTCATCAATGGACAGCCTTTATTCCCATGCTCAATTATTGGGAGTGGAACAGGATAAACGGAAAACCGGTCTGGTGGTTCCTGATACTTTTTATACCCTTTATCAACATATTTATGGTATTCCTGATGATTGTTGAAACAGCCAAAGCATTCAGGAAACATCTGTTATATGAACAAGCAATTGCCGTGCTGTTTCCATATGTTTACCTTCCTTACCTGGGCATAAGTGCACACGAAAAATATGTTGAGGTTGACAAACGGGTGAAAGTAAAAAAATCGGCCGTGCGCGAATGGACGGATGCCATCATTTTTGCTGTTGTGGCAGCAACCATCATCCGGACATTTATCCTCGAAGCCTACACAATACCCACGTCATCTATGGAGAAATCGCTCCTGGTTGGTGACTTTCTGTTTGTTAGTAAAGTGGCCTATGGCCCAAAAATCCCAAATACACCTATTGCGTTTCCTTTTGTACATCATACCCTGCCATTAACTGAATTTACCAAATCATACCTGGAATGGATCAAACTACCATTTTACAGGTTCCCCGGCATTGGACCGGTTAAGAGATATGACGCAGTGGTCTTTAACTATCCAAGTGGCGATACGGTTGTACTCGAAAGACAAAATGAAGATTACTACCAGATCGTCAGGGATACTGAAAAGCAATTTGAAAAACAAAACGGACAAAAGTATAAACCGGGCATGGGCCGTGATTGGGTCTGGAATAAATACCAGGTAACTGCACGCCCGGTTGATAAGCGCGAAAATTACATCAAAAGATGCATGGCACTTCCTGGCGACAAAATTCATATTGTCGACAAACAGGTTTTCATCAACGATGAAGAGGCCTTTAATCCGCCCAACATGCAATTCAATTATGAGGTTACAACCCAGGGCAGGAATTTAAATCAATTTGAGCTACAAAAATTACTCGACGAACTCGACATAAGTGAAGGAAGGGCGATTGCATCCACCAAGTTTCTCCTTCCGCTAACGGGTGAGAAGGTTGAGAAACTGAGGAAAAATCCACGTATTAAGGATGTTGAACTGGAAATCAGGCCCAGGGGCGATGCCTATCCGCCTATTTTCCCACACGACCCGCAACATTTCAAATGGAATGAAGACAACTTCGGCCCATTGGTCATTCCCAGCAAAGGAATGACAGTAGATTTGAGCGATGAAAACATTGCACTGTACAGGAAAGTCATAGGCGTATATGAGAATAATAAGTTAGAAGAGCGGGATGGGAAAATATTTATCAATGGTGAAGAGGCACATTCATACACCTTTAAACAGGGTTACTACTGGATGATGGGCGATAACCGCGATAATTCGGCAGATAGCAGGTTCTGGGGTTTTGTGCCCTATGACCATGTGGTGGGAAAAGCAGTTTTTGTATGGTTGTCGATGGATAAAAACAAGGGCCTCTTTGATGGTAAAATCCGGTGGGGTAAATGCCTGAGGCTGGTTAAATAAACAAAAACAATAATTAAATGACAAAAAAAATAACACTGCTGATTTCAGTTATCCTGTTGTTTTCAGGACTTCAGCTATTTGCAGGTAAAGGGAAAGCCTTCACGGGCACTATTACCTATAAAATTGGCTATAGCGACCAGAAAATGGATGAGAACCTTAAGGGGATGTTGCCAACAATCATGAAAATGTATATCGGCGAGGGGAAAATTAAAACTGATCTTTTTACAGAAATGGGGACCCAGAGTATTATCCTGGATTTGGAAAATAAATCAAAAACAGCCCTGATGTCGATCATGGGAACAAATATGGCCATTACAAGTGAATGGGAGGAGATCCAGGAGGAGTATAAACGTTACCCTGAGGTACAATTGGAATATTTGGATGAAACCAGGGAAATAGCTGGGTACGTTTGTAAAAAAATCAAGATTTTAATGACAGAAGAAACTTCATCAAAAACAACTGAAAGCATTGCCTGGTTTACCGAGGAACTGAATGTGAATCCTGATGTGAATTTTAGCAATCCCATCTTCAGGGATGTTAAAGGCATGCTCATGGAATACGAACTTGATCAGGGAAACGGCAATATGATGAAATTTACTGCCATTGAGGTTGATAAGGGCAAGATCAACAAGAAGGAATTTATTATACCGGATGACTATGAGTTAACAACCAGGGAACAACTCATAAATATGTTTTCAAAATAGTGTGGCGCAAAGCGCAGTAAAAATCCTCTTTCATTTTCGTGAGGGAGGATTTTTTGTTTCGTGTAAATGTTACCTTTGCATATAAATCAGTAACCATAACAATGCCATCGAAAACAAACAAAAAAAGAAAAGAAGAAAAGGCAAATCAGCTTTCAAGCGGAAAAGAAAAAACCAGAAAGAGGTTTCGTAATCCTCTTGCAGGTACATTTTCCTTTTTGCAAAACAGGCAGTTTCAGCAGATTCTTGGCCTCTTTCTGATCCTGGTTAGTTTTATCTTCGCACTTTCATTCACCTCCTACCTCTCAACCTGGAAAGGGGATGATACCCTTTTTAACAAAAGTTTTATCGAAATTTTGAAAAGTGATGAACTCCCTGTGGAAAACATGATGGGTAAACTGGGTGCGGCACTTTCCAATGTATTCATGAGGCAGGGATTTGGAGTTGCCTCCTACTTTTTTGTTATTTTCTTTTTTATGGCCGGCATTCGCCTTGTCTGGCCCCTATCCAGGGTTCCGGTCTGGAGGACATTTAAGGTGTCGCTGTTGGGACTTGTTTGGTTTTCCACCGCTATTGCCTACTTCCTGCCCAATAAAATGAATGGCATCTTACACGGATGGTTCGGTTATGTTGCGAACAGCTGGATGATATCCACCATTGGCGCACCAGGTACCTTATTGATATTACTTTTCATTCTGGTCAGTTTTTTGATAATTATCGGGTTTTTTAGAATATTCAACTTTAAATTACCACCCCTGACTTTTATATCACAAAAAACCGGCACAAAAAAGGGCAAACCGGCGCAAAAAGAACCCAAAGAAAACTTTGATACCAACCGTGACAACAACATTGAATTTGACGATCCAAAAACCTATGAAACTCAATCTAACTATGGTAAAAACATTCCTTTGGTTAAGGACTTTGAAGATACGGGGACAACAGAATTAAATGGTAGCGATTATGATAAGCTGGATAAAAATATTGATTTTACCATCGAAAATGCTGACATTCAGAAAACTGATGAGGAACCCGATCGGAGAAACACGGAAATCCATGAAAAGCCCGTAAAATCCATCGATCGGCAAGGCCTTGATACCAATTATGATCCGAGGATGGACCTTCCAACATTTCAGTTTCCAACACTAAATTTACTGAACGATTACGGTGATGAAAAAATCAATGTTAAGCAGGAAGAATTGGAAAACAACAAAAACCGGATCGTTAAAACCCTGAGCAATTACAACATTGATATCGACAAGATCAAGGCAACGATAGGGCCTACGGTTACCCTGTATGAAATTGTTCCAGCGGCCGGTGTTCGCATTTCCAAAATTAAAAACCTTGAAGACGACATTGCGCTGAGC
>JABMQA010001077.1 GCA_013203545.1 Bacteroidota bacterium | reverse complement strand
ATACGGAAATCCGAAAAGGAAAAAATCTCAACAAAAGGAAAAATCAATGTCCCGATGGTTAAAATGAAAGTAGCCGCCATCAGCACCCATTCAAATATTTTTGCCGGCAGCGTTTGCGAGTCACGGTTTATCATGTAAAAGTAAACATACACTGTAAGCAGCATGGGCATCAGCATCATAATGTACTTTGGGTAAACGTCCGGTGAAGTCCAGTATGGTATGATGTTAAATAAAAAAACCAGTAAATTGAATTTCAGGAATTTGTTTTTCAGTACAGTTTTCCAGAATCCTTTTCTGAATGTAAAAATGATCAGAAAGGTCCAGGGGGCATAATGATAGGTCATCTCCAGCGGAAATTCAAAAAGGTGTTTTACGGTGCTCCACCATCCCTGGTCAACCACGGTTCGCTGGGTGGTTTCACCCCAGAGGGTTGCGAATACATTTTCCAGTGAATTGTATTGGTGGTAGATCAGATAATATCCCCCGACAATCACGATGAATACCAACCCGCCCAGTACGTGCTGAAAAGAGAAGAGTTTTTTCCATTCCTTTTCGGAGATGAATAAAACCAGTAGCGTGATGCCCTGAAAAACAATGGCAGGCAGCCCTTTCAGCATAAACGCAATGGCGGCAAAAATGTAAGAGACAATGAAAAGCTGAAAATATTTCTTCTGTTTAAAAAAATGCCAGGTGAACATCATACCAGCATACACAGTCCAGGAAAAGGTGGTATCGATGTAGGCGAAGAAGGATTCCCAGAACAGAAGCCTGCCTGTTGTCACGAAAATAAAAGCAGTGATTATTCCAGCCTCTTTTCCAAGGTTCTTACCCACGAAATAGTAAACTGTAAAACCAAAACCAATCAATGAAATCACTGTTGGCAGGCGCATCACAAATTCATCAAAACCAAAAATGCCGAACATCCCGGCCAGGATCCAATTGAACAGCGGCGGTTTGTTGTAATAGTACTCGCCATTGATGGTTGGGACGATGAAGTTCTCGCGGATCATCATTTCAACGGCAACCAGTGCCCGTGTGGCTTCATCAACACCTAAATAAATATTAACCAGTCCCAGGTTGATCAAAAGTGCCGGAATGAGCAGGATGATTCCGGAAATGTAGAGGATATTCGGATTTTGTCGTAGTTTTTCTATCATTGATCAGTCGTTGAACTTAGCGGGCAAAAATAGGAAAAAGGTTTTGATTTTTACGAATGCCACAGATTTCTCAGACTGACACAGATTAATATGCCAGAAGTCATAGATCCGGCAACAGACTTCGCTATCGCCTCCGTAGAGTAGCTTCAGCACTCGTGGAAAGCTACGTCTGCCTGGGTAGCCGGACAAGTTTCACTGATAAACATAGATTGGTAGTTACAATGGGAATTTCACGTCCAATTCTAAAGTTTGGAAACTTGTGTTCATCTTTGGAATTGCATGGATTAAAATATTTTTTGGGATGAGTGTTATGATGATGAAATATTTATACTTTCGTGATGAAAAAAGTTTTGGTTTCTTTTCTTTTGATTTGTGTCACCGAAATAGATGAATTTTTTTAACCGGTAAATCTTATGCAAAATGATTTTGCTTAGGTTTTTATCAATATTTCATTTGCAGATTTAAGGTAGATTAAAAAACATGTTATGAAAAATACAGCTGCTTATTTAGCACTCACCTTATTGATCATATTAACTTTATCCTGTAAAAAGGAAGATCAAATAAATTCCTTCCAACTTGAAAACACAAAATTGACCTTCGATTATGACGTAAGCATCCAAAACTTCACTATCGGTAATATTGGGGATAAAGATATTAACTGGGAAATAAGTTCACAAGATGAGTGTTTTTACTTCAATAAGAACTATGGAACGCTAATGCCCGATGTCTTCGAAACAATTTATATATCTCTTAAACGAGATAAAATTTTGGGCGATTCGATAAAGTCACAAATAACCTTTAACACGAGTGATGGTGATACAGAAGCCCTTGAAGTACTAATTTTAAACTTTCCAGAAAAAAAATACCGACTAATGTCTGGAATTTCAACAGCTGCATTTTCGAAAGAGACCAATATGCTCTATATATCTCCTGTTTATGGAAATCACATCGAGATTTTTGATGTTACTGAAAGAACCTTTGACAGATTTCCACTTAATAGCCTGAATGAACCCATTTTTGAAATACTGGAAGTATCCCCCGATGGAAAATATCTGATTGCAAGTTTAATCAATAAGTTTTATTT
>JABMQA010001076.1 GCA_013203545.1 Bacteroidota bacterium | reverse complement strand
TCCTTCAATTTCTGATGCTGATGGATGGTCCCAATCCAAATGAACAACATTGTAAGCCCCTTGTGTCGCCATGAGATCGAATGGTGGATTGCCGGTGGATTCCATGATATACCCAACTTCGGTGGCCTGTCCTTCCACCACCGGAACATCTTCAACGGTTTCAGGATAGTATCCAACCTTCGAGCCTGTGACAGCGTATATGCCTTCCGGGACATATTTAATTTCATAATGGCCGTCTTGGTTGGAATAGGCAAAATAGTCATCCAATCCGTCAACGGCGATTTTTACACCGGAGAGACTCTGTGAACCCTGATCCTCCACAGTTCCAAGTATGGTGCCTCCACCCGGGTCTGAATTGACATTGTAAAGAATTCCACCGCTTCCAAACTCACGCGCATGGACAGCCTTACCTGATACACTGCAAAAGGTACCATCAGCCGAAAGATCCATCGTGTTGAACGAACCTTGTGTAGTGATACTGAATAATGGGTCATTGCTTTGCTTGCGAAAAATATAAAAATCAGGCTTACTGTGATCAAGGGGACCCCAGCCTGCTGCTGCAATCAGCGACCCATCGTCTGAAAGGTCAATGCTGAGAATTTCATCGCCACAGTGTTCAAAAACCCAGAGTGGTTCGGGGGAATATGTATTAAAGGTGTAAATCTCTCCATCATAACCGGTCGATAAAAAGACCAGTGTTCCGATTGCTGCTGTTGAGCCATCAGCTGAAACGCCCATTCCGACTACCCAGGCAGAGGTACCGCCTCCACCGACTTTAAAATTCCATTTCTCATAATATGTCCCAAGCCCGTCATCATATTCATACAAATAGGCATAACCGCTGTAATCACCATTAAGAATAATTTTTCCATCGTAACTTAAAGCAGGGGGATTCTGGTTCTTATAATACGCATCAAATATTACCTCACCATTTTCGGAGTTCATCACCCACATTTTATTCACACCAGAATACTGACAAAAAACAAGAACCGACCTGTCACCAGAGGCTGCAAAAGTTGTTGCCAGTCCCACAAAAGAGGTTTCCCAATCAGGATCACTACTACCTACCTGGTAGGATGCAACGTAGGTTTTATCCTGACCACCAAAATTATTTTCCACGACATAAACCGTTGATCCGTCCTGAGAAATTTTTACACCGGTGATGGTGGCATCAAATGTCATTTCCCAGATAAATGTGGATGACATGGTAGAATACACCTGCACAATACTATCATATCCAACAACCCAGTACAAACCATCCTCGGTCATGTCGATAGGATATTCCCAATCAGTAACAATGGGTACTTCGTAATTGGGAACGGAACTGTTTTCATAAAGAGAAACCCGCTCATCATTAAGCCACCACGAATTGAGTGTGAACCCACTGTTGGAAGAAACTTTAATTCTGGAACCAATTGCTACCGGGTCGGTGAAATTCCAGTTTACCCCGATTTCTCTTGAAGAGCCATTTACAATAGCGTCCCCTATCGGAATATGTGATGGTAACGCAAGCTGTTTTTCAATGCTATACCCTACGATAGGATCAGTAATTGCCTTTTGAACCTGTACAAGGTTGGTTTGGCTGAAGGTAAAATTGCAAACAAATGCAATCAGCGTGAAGAGTAAAAGTTTTTTCATGTTCTTTGATTTTGATTTTTACTAAATTTGAATTATCTTATCACCAGTGAAGGCGTTAATTAGACGCTGTAAATATACAAAATATTCCCAATAGGGCGAATTAATAACGCTTTCCTTTGAAATCAAATCAAGTAATTATTGATATATGTCATATCTTACATTTAAAAAACAACTAATTTTGCCTCCTGTTTAATTAAATCCATTTGTAAAAATGAAACACATACGAACTCTAATACTACTCGCACTCATTTCAAGCGGGGTTTTATTACTCTCATCCTTTGAAAATGGTGATAAAAGCAAGAATTTTCCATCGCGTGATAACACACCAGGAACAGTAACTTTTACGGCAAAAACCCTCCCCGCAGGAGGTAACTATGCCCCCCGGCACGTCCTTGCAATCTGGGTTGAACATGGTGGTGAATTTGTTAAAACACGCAAGGCAATGGCCAACCAGCGAAAACAATATTTGTACACATGGCGTGCTGCTTCAAACTACAATGTAGTTGATGCGATTACCGGGCCAACGCTTACTTCGCACCAAACACATACCGTTGAGTGGGATTGCACCGATCTATCAGGCAATGTTGTAACCGATGGGCAATATGTGATGTGGATCGAATTTACCGACAAACACGCACAGGGTCCGGTGTATTCAATCGAGTTTACCAAGGGGACAGAACCTGTTACCATCAATCCGCCTGATCAGACATACATTATCAATATGGCGTTGACCTACGAACCGGAACAAATCGCCATTGCAGATTTTACTGCTGATCAAACGGAAGTTTGTGCCATGGAAACGGTTGTATTTACAGATATTTCAACAGGCGCCACAGAATGGGAATGGGATTTTGGCACCGGCGCAACCCCGCCAACAGCAAACCTGCAGGGGCCGCACAATGTTTATTATACAAGCGATGGAAGCAAGACTGTTGAACTGATCATCAACGGAAGTGTTACGCAAACCAAGACGGATTATATAACGGTTTATGCCAATCCTGTAGCTGATTTTACTTTTGAGGGAGCAAGTTTTGTTGTTGATTTTACAAATATCTCGACAGGAGCAAGTTCATATTTATGGGATTTTGGTGATGGCGAAACCAGCACCGAGGAAAACCCAACCCATGTTTACGGTGCTGACGGTACTTATGAAGTTACCCTTACAGCAACCAGCGATATGTGTGGTGATGATGTACATACCGAAACCGTTGTGATTTACACTGTTGGAGTTCCTGAAAATCAATATGCGCCTTATAGCATTTTCCCCAACCCGACATCCGGAAAGTTTTTTATCACCTCCGTTCAGGATTTTAGAAATGTTGATATAAAAATATTTGATGTTCAGGGCAGGATAATATTAAATACTAATATGGATTTGACCAAAAAAGGAGATAACACCGTTGCGGATATTAACACCCTCACACCAGGTTTGTATTTCATATTAATTACAAATGAGGGGTTACATTTCAAAGAAAAGCTACTGGTCAAATAATATGGCCTGCATATTAATTATTGCGCCAGGATAAAATATTAAGAGACTGTCAAAATTTTTAAATCAGATTTTACTTGCCCCATCCTTCAGGGCGGGGATTGATAGTCAATCCAAAGAAATTCGCAAAACCCAGAAAAATTTAACTTGAATTTATAAATTTTTCTGGGTTTTGCACCTATAATTTAAATATTTTTGTTCCCCCCGCCCTGAAGGACGGGGCAAATCATTGATTCGTAAAAATTTAGACTGGCTAAGGAGGAGTAATCTCAAAGGCTGTAATAATGTCTTTTGAAAATTCCTCTTTTCTTTTTCAAATTCAATCAAAGTTAAAATCAGGTTATGATGCACATCTGGCAATTTTCACGGTACACCTTATTAATAATAGGACTTTTTGCTGTTACTGATTTATGTAATGCACAGGAAAAGCCATCATTTGCAGGTATCCGTAGTGGTGTCTCAATACCATTTGGTGAATATCAGCGCACAACACTTGACGGTGGTAGTTTTACACAACCCGGCGTTAACCTCACCGTGGAAGGTGCATGGTTTTTCAAACCCCGGATCGGAATTGGAGCTTCGGTTGCTTTGAACCTTCATCCTGTTAATGTTTCAGCGCTGGGCAGGGCAAAAGTAAATGATGACCCTTTTCTGCTGGATGTTTTTATCCGCTCCGATCCATACCTTATTATTACATCCATGATGGGCCCGTATGCCCAGTTTCCTATCGGAAATAAACTTTCGGTCACGGGTAAACTGCTGGCCGGACTGCTTTATGGCAAAACCCCGCATCAGCTCTATCAACCCGATTTTTATGGCGTATCCGTTCCCTATTATGAAATAACATCTTCGCAGGATTGGAAATTTTCGTGGCAGGCCGGTGCGGGATTAAGGTACGAGGTTTCACCATGTGTTGGTTTGGTGATCGATTCAGATTTATTCTACGATGAACTGGCTTTCGGATTTTATGATGCCTCGGGCCTCAGAACCGACCATAAGAAAATTGCATTTGTGAACATCACAGCGGGTATTCGACTCAATCTTTAATTATCCAACCTGACTGATTTTTTGGAGCGCCTCCAATTTAACAATTTCTATAGCGTCACCGGCAATTTTAATAATACCTTCCTCTTTAAAATCTTTCAAAATACGTATAAAGCTCTCTTTCGACAAACTGGTCATATCTGCCAGGTCTTGTCTTGTAAGCGACATTTTAAAGGATGTTGCCTCAAAAATATCATTGCTCAAATACAACAGGGCATCAGCAACACGACCGGGCATTTGTTTCTGTGTAAGGTCAACAAACCGACCAAATGTAAATATTGAATTTCTATTAATGGTCTCAATGAATTTCTCTGCAAAATCAGGATTGGACCGAAGGGTTTGCCTGAAATTATTCATATTTACAAAGCAAACGGTGCTATTTTCCAAAGCTGCAGCTGAATAATAATTCCGCTGATCAAGGAATGTACCCGGCCCGCCGAACATTTGCACAGGCTTGATAAGTTTCAGGATAAGATTCCTGCCATTGTGCCCCTCAAGGTACAATTTAGCAAGTCCGGATGTTAACATTAATATATGTGTGGAAGCAGATCCCTGCTTAAACATCATTTCACCGGATTTATAGGAAACTTCAAACCGGTCGTGGTTAATATATTCCAGTTGCTCCCTGTCAAGAACACTGAAAAGCTCCGAACGTTTATTACATTCATTGCAGTTTGAGCAATTTGAGGATCTTTTAAATTCTATCATTATTTGATTCCTTCAATAATTATTGAACACAAAAATAGTCATAATATCAATACCTTAGGATAAAACACTCCATAAAAATCATACAAATATTGATCTATGTCATTATTAATGTTGATAAATACTTCTATATGGTTGAATTATATTGACTTGCCAATTCATTGTCGTATTCAGCAGTAGCTTAATTTTGACGAAAAATTTGTGAATCAATAATAAAATTTAACTTAAATTTAAAGTAGATATGAAAAAACTTAACTTAACAAGATTCTTAATGCTGATCGCAGTGATCGCATTTATGGCAGCAGGTTGTACAAAAACAGGCGACACCGGCCCGGCAGGCGCTGATGGCACAAATGGTACGAATGGAACAAATGGTGCAGATGGGACTACGACCTGTGTTGAATGTCACAGTAACGATCAGGTTCTGTTCGCAGTAGAAAACCAGTGGGCTCACTCGACACATGCACTGGGTGGAAACTATGAGAGAAATGGAGGTGATTGTGCAATTTGCCATACAAGCCAGGGATTCTTAGGTTACCTTGACGGTTCATATGACCCGGAAGCTGAAGGTGCCATGATTGCGAACCCAAATCCGCCAAACTGTTACACCTGTCACCAAATCCACAGCACTTACACGCCCGCTGACCTGGCTTTCACAGTATCAGGACCCCCTGTACTCAACAATACCACCGAGACCTTCGATTTTGGTAGTGCAAACCTTTGTGCAAACTGCCACCAGGGTCGTACAGTTGATCCGTTCCCGGCAGAAGGCGGTGCAGAAATCACAGTTACTTCAACACGTTATGGCGTACACCATGGCCCACAAGCCAACAC
>JABMQA010001075.1 GCA_013203545.1 Bacteroidota bacterium | reverse complement strand
GTTGTGAGGCTGGAGAAGGGGAAGGTTGTGGGGTATGTTTCAACGGTTAGGGGTATGCGCCGGGCGTGGTGGTCGGAGCAATTCACTATCACGGTACACAAAACCTAAATAGTAGTAAAGCCTTTGAAATTAGTGCTTCAACCCCTATAAAATAAATGTGGTGTTGGCAACCATCAATTTTTCTGCCCTATTATTGTTATCATTCTATTTGCAACGTTGTCAAACTTAATCTTAAATCCAGAAGCTATAAGGTATCCTAAAACCAAATCACGACTAATCCTTGTTTTATAATACGAGCTTGCTTTTTGAATCCATTTGTCATTTTCAAATTCATGCAATAAATCAGTCACTCTCAATTTATCCGCAAAATACTCGATGAAACAAGTTAAAATCCTTTGCGAATCACTTTTAACAGGAATAAATCTGTTTGTGTCTGTCAATTCGGTTGAATAGTCTCGAAATGTTAGAATTAATCTGCCATTTGGAATCAATATGTCAAATGAATCCATTATTAACTTCTCAACCTCTGCGAATGAATCTAAATGCGTTAATGTATCACCACAGCATACAATCAATTCAGGCTTTGGGGTTGAATATATTCCAACATTCTTTATATCGTCAATAAAAACCTCTATCGGCAAGTTGCCAATCTTTGATTTAAGCTCATCTATCAATTGCTTATTAAAATCAATAGCTTTTACCTTAAATCCTAAATCTGTTAACGCAATTGTTTGTATCCCATTGCCAGCACCTAAATCAATGGCGCATCTTGAATCATTTGGTTTTATATCACTATCAATACAAAATGCCTTGAACGAATCCCTATTTTTATCAAAATCACCTGTGTACCAAGAATAAAAATTTCCCAAGTGATTATCATAATGTTCTTTTACTGTCATGGTACGATTTTTTATTTAATGGTTGCCAACGATCCCGCGATATGACGCCGTTGCCGCCATACCGCTTGTTTTATTATTTTAATCCATCTCCATGGCGGCAATGCGTTATCATCGGTACCGGCTGCCCGGTGCAGGATTTTATTGACTTCACTTGAAATGCCGCAGTATGTTGAATTTGTGTTCATTATTTCAATTTATCCGTTTCGCCCTCATGGGGTATGGCCGTCGTGTTCCCTTTCATTTATAGTCCAAGTGCATCCATTTTGTCCTTTTCATAACTACCGTCTTCTGCAGGATATCGTAAGCTTTCTTCAAATTTTCCGGAATCTTTTGCTAAAGCCCATATCAAACCCTCACCAGCGAATTTGGGCGTTTTACTATATATCGAATCCTTAAAAGCATCATCTGCCGAAATGATTTTCCAGCCTTTGGATTTGAACATGTCAATTAAGTCATCCAAAAACAACGCAGCAGCCAGGTTGTGATGGAGAAGGAGTGTGTGATTTATATGTCTGCCTGTTAGTTCGAAAGATAGTTCTTCATAATACCTTGCCCGTTCAAATAAATGTTGCAAATAGTAATTTCTAAACCCTTCAATATCTGCATTTGGGTCTTGCTGTATCCTTTTTCTCATTCTATTATCGATATACCAGTCAGAGGCATCAATGGTTACATAGCCGTTCTTATATCCTTGTTCTTTGAGAATTTGACGAATGCTGTCGGCTTTGGTTTTGTTCTCTCCTTCCTTAAGGTATGGAAACCTGAATAGTTTAACATAATTACTGTATTTTCTTATAAGTGAGTCTGCTTTCAACAATTCATCCTTGAATTTCATTGAGCAATTCTCCTCATTGTTGAAATTCGGGTGGGAATAGGTGTGATTTGCAATTTTATGCCCTCTGTCATTCCAGGTGTTTAAAAGATATTGTCCTTTTATACTTGATTTATTATTGGTTCTTACAAAGAAGACAACTTTAATATTAGCGCTGTCCAGACTTTGAAGGATCATCCCGTTCCATTCTTCGAACTTGTAAGTGCCACGATTGCGTGTGATTCCGTCATCGAATGTTAGACTGATAACTGGCTGTCCAAACGTGGTTAAAGAAAAAAACATCAAGCAAACTGATATAATATGCTTCATAGTTGATTTATTATAAAAGTGAATGCCGAAGTATGTTGGTCTCATGTCTAATATTTCATTTTAACCGTTTCGCCAGCATAGGATATGGCTGTCATGTTTTGTGCTATTATTATTCAATTGTAGTCATATAGTGATTCCGCAAAAGAACAGCACCCTTAGTTTGCGTTTTTCGATCTCTTGGGCAGTAATTCAAACATGTTTTCAGATGCCAGTTTCTTAGCTGTTTCAGGACTTAGGGCATCGAAGAGGACATCATATTTTCTGATGGTTTGTACATAATCGGAAAAACCGCCAATTTTATCCGTCCCTACCATGAACCTGTTGGGGAATTGCTCAAAGATTGCAAGCCACTCGGGGTCAGGCTTCCCTTCCGGTGCGATAATCTGCTCAAATACCACCCAGGAAATATCATAATACAGATTCGGGTAGGCATTTAAAAGCCGAATTGTAATTTCAGATAATCCTACAACATCCACACCTCTTGTATCACCAATATGGCACCATACCATCTTTGTCTTCGGGTGGTTCTTAATCGCGTCCTCCATTTCATAAAGAAATGTTGGCTTGTTCGATATGGGATCTCCGATATCACTGTGAATCCATATCGGGAGATTTTTCTCAGCTGCATATTCGTAAACGGGATCCATGGAAGCACAATTTGCAGTTGGATTTCTCCCATAGATCATTCGCGTAAGATCATCATGCCTGAAAAAGACTTCACCGATTCCAACCCATAAATCCGGGTACATCCCCACCATCCGCTTGATATGATCTAAACCATTCCTGTCAACCGGATTAAACCCGCAAATCATTGGATATAATCTGTCTTTCTGTTCTTTGGGCAGCTTCTTAATAGCTTCAGCAAGTATCACGTCAGTATATGCATAGTAATACGCAGGTGCATCATTATCGTCATAGTAAACCGGTCTCTGTCGATCATAATCCGTCCACAATTTGGTCACTGATAAGCCAAACAAAACAATATTTTCTACACTTGCACTGTCCATTTTTTTCAGGAGAACATCAATGCCTTCAGTATGCTGTACAAAATCAACGTAATGACAGTGCACGTCATTGATTTTGTACTTATAATCAGTTTTTTCTATTAACCTGGATGAGTTTGTTTCTTGAGTAAAAATATGGCCTGTGAAGGCAAGCAATAACACAATTATCGAAATTGATTTTTTCATATTATTAAGTTATGTTTTCCGTGAGACAATAATATGTAAAGTTATATGATGTAAGAACCAGCAATGTAACATTCCTGCCACACCTTCATTAACCCAGATATCGCTCAGGGTAGCACATGTTACATTATACCCGAACCTCATATGTCTCATCTCATGAGATGCCAATCCAAATTGTCCAATGGTTGTCATAATCTGGTTTTTCATGCCACCCTTTTTACTAATAGCACACAACGTTAAAGTGTTTTATCAATCGTTCCTCCAAAGATATTGAAAATGGATAAATACCAAAGAAAAATGTTTAATGAATTGAAAAGGGCAGTGAGGGGGAATGGTTGATAAAATAATGCCTGTCCGACAACCGGCGGCTTGAACTATGCCGCATTGCTATGGGAATCCTTCTAACTTCATCCGTCTGGATGGCAGGTACACCGCCAAAAATATTATTGATGCAAATGGTTTTTTCGCTGTAGTTGCGAAGCTGCATTTCGCGGACCATCCGATCGATGAGCAAAAGATTTGAATTTTTCATTTTTGTTAAATTCTAAGATTAGAG
>JABMQA010001074.1 GCA_013203545.1 Bacteroidota bacterium | reverse complement strand
ACGCCCTGCCTTCTGACTCCTGTTGCCAGGATTTCTTTATGCGAGCCGATCTGAAGATCGTAAATACTTATCTCGCTGTCGTCAGTGTTTGTTATCCAAAGATAACGTCCATCTGGTGTCATATCCAGGTTATGCGGTTTTGTGTTAAATCCCGAAACATTCGTAACCGCCTGGGTTTCCAGATTAATTAATGAAAGCGAACCCGTATTGTAATTTACAACATATGCATAATGCCACAATGTTGGGTCAGATTTTTTAACAGGATAGAACTCGTACTCCAATGGACTTCCACCAGTATTTTGAACATTCAGGCCTTGATAAAGATTTGCCTGTGTGCTTGCAAAAATCTCCATCGGATCAGGAGAAAAAGTTATCTCAGGCGCTGCAATACCTTCGCCTGCAAGTACAACGGTTTTTACAATATTTGTCGGGTCGTTTGAAGTAAATGATATTTCCCCTGCTTCCGTTTGCAATAGATCAGGTTCGAAAATTACCTGATAAACCATGCTGGAGCCGGGTATTATTGAGGCGGGAGCCAAACCTGAAAATGAAAAATTATCTCCTGCGATTTGAACATTGTTAATTTCCAACGTATCAGAACCAACATTTGTTACGTTAAGCGGAAGTGTGGATTGACCATTAACGAATTGTTCACCAAAATTAATTGTATCGGATGAAACTGAGATTCCCGCAGCATGTGTAACATTTAAGGTAATAGGAACAAACAGCATATTATCAGCAATATCGTTACTGATAATTCTAATCGCGGGATAATATTGATGGGCAGGCAAATACTCAGAACTGAACAGTAATTCAAGGTCATAGCTATCATTATAAGCGATGGTTTCAGAAGTGTTTTCGAATGAAAGCACATCATAAACACTGGCTGATGAAATAATAGTAGTGGCATTGCCATAAGGTGTTCCGTTGTTTTCGTTTTCGGATAAATCGATCCAGGGATTTGTGCTGTTGAAATTCCAATAGCCGGCCAGGCCCGGTTCATTTCCAACTAAAGATATGTTCATGGTAGATTGGATTTCTGCTTCAGTCCGTGTTATATTCCAAACCCTAACCTCATCAAGTTCTCCATTAAGATAGTAACTGTTTTCACTTCCACGGCGGCCAATCTGGAAACTATAACCATTAGTTGGGATGCTGTTGGTGTTTGCATCATAATATTGATTTACCAACACGCCGTTAACAAAGAATGATATAGTATTTCCTGTCCAGCTAACTGCCAGATGATACCACTGATTGGTGTTAAACGCATAATATCCGTACCAATTTTGATAATTTGAGCCATCATAGCCTTTATACATACCAAACCTGTTACTATTTGCTTCAAGACTTAATTGATACTGCCTGTAATTTTTTCCGAATGGTTCTGTCCAGCTCCCGGAATTTGTATTTACCCAACATTCAATTGTCAATGCATCCATGCCTTCAAGTTCCGGTTTGTCCCCTATATTTATATAATCACCGCTTCCGTCGAACGAACCGGCCATACCCGGACCATAGGTATCTTCTATTTCAAAAATCAAATCACTTAAGCCGTCATTGGATATGCAAAGGTTACGGCTGGTTGTATCCCCGGCTGACAAATAAACCGTGAATGATGGTGGTGATACTTCAATATCACAAGCGGGTATTGTTACAGTTACCGGTATCAATAAAGTATCCTGTATGATATCATTACTGGTTACGCGGATGTTGGTATTATAAACTCCAAAATCCAACTCCATGGAATGGAACATAACTTCAACATCCAGGTTGTCATTTCTTGGGATTGTACCTGAGTCAACATCAAAAGTTATTAACCCGGGTGCAATAATCGGTGCTGAGGATATAACAGTTGTAACATTCCCAATGGCTGTTCCATCATTGTTATTTCCTGAAAGGTCTTCCCAGGGATCGTCTTCGTTAAAATTCCAATAGCCTATCAAACCCGTTTCATTTCCTACCAGGTTTGCATTCTTATTGGATTGGATTTCTTCCTGGGTACGTGCTGTGTTCCATATCCGAACTTCATCCATCTTTCCATTAAAATACTGACCTGAGGCATGGACAGAAGAACCGATCCGAACGACATTGGATATTTGAATATTGTGGTTGGCTGTAAAAGTGCTTCCCAATTTATTTCCATTAAGAAATACTTCCAATTGTCCCGATGTCCGGCGTACAGTTAAATGATGCCAGGTTCCCATTGTTGGTGAAAATGAGAAACTATAAGCTGACCCCCAGATATAAACATAAAACTTTGATGCGTTGTCCTGCCGTAAAATTATTGAGCTGGTCCAATTACCAATTTCAACATACGTGTTATTGGATGAAATCGCTGAAAAATTTGCCCAGAATTCCACGGTAAAGTCACCTGTTCCAAAGTCCCAAAGTGAATTATCCGGAATTTGGATATAATCCCCATTACCATCAAAGCTAGCAGCCATTCCGGCTCCACTGCCCAGTGTATCCAGGCTCTCAATTTCATAAATCAAATCACTTCCTCCAATATTATTTATTGTGAGTGTTTCGGTTAACGAATCAAACTGTGGAATAACAACATCGAACGATGCCGGGGAAACATCAACTACAGGGGCAGAAATTCCATTGCCGAGTAAAACGACATCAAGTGTGGGATCGGT
>JABMQA010000093.1 GCA_013203545.1 Bacteroidota bacterium | reverse complement strand
GCCGGGTATTCAGTTACGATAGTCAAATTGTCCTCCGCGATTGTTTTGAAACTGTAATATTACATTTGCATTCCACCACAAACGCTGATAACCTGACCGGTAACATATGATGACAGATCTGAAGCCAGAAATATGGCAATGTTGGCCACATCTTCAGGTTTACCTGACCTTCTTAATGGAATTTCCTTGATCCACTTTTCCTTCACATCTTCGGGCAGTCTGGAGGTCATTGCCGTTTCGATAAAACCGGGGGCAATGGCGTTACATCTAACATTTCTTGAACCCAGTTCCTGGGCTATCGATTTGGTAAAACCTATCAGGCCGGCCTTTGATGCAGAATAATTCGACTGGCCTGCGTTACCTGCTAATCCTACAACCGAGCTCATGTTAATGATCGATCCGCCCCGCTGCTTTAGCATGCTTCGCTGAATGGATTTGGTCATGTTGAAAACGGATTTAAGGTTGACCTTGATTACCAGATCCCAATCGGATTCCGACATCCGCATCAGCAGGTTATCCCTTGTTATTCCGGCATTGTTAATCAGTACGTCGATATTTCCAAAATCCTCCAGCACTTCGGCTATTAACCTCTCGCTGTCCTCGTATGAGCTTGCATCAAAAGCATACGCTTTCGATTTTACACCAAGGTCGTTCATCTCCTTTTTGAGTGATTTTGTTTCATCGTCAAGCCTGATATCGGTAAAGGCAACATCCGCCCCTTCCCTGGCAAAAGCCAGGGCTATGGCCCTGCCAATTCCTCTTGCAGCGCCGGTAATTAATGCCTTTTTATTTTCAAGTAATTTCATAATTATTATTTTTATCTAAATTTTGCCAAAGATAATAAATTCAACTATTGTAAATGGTTTTGAGACATCGCTTACCACAGGTTCCCTTATGCCCTAACGCAGGTTCAATTCAGAAAACATATTTCCGTCCTGCAGAAGGCCAATGGCTTGGCTGAGCTCATCATCCAACTCACTAATCACCTCAAAATAAGCATTGGTATCCCACAGGTTTCTTGCTATTAATGCCTTTATCTGAATTTGAATATACGCGTCCGGATAGTAGTATTTATCATCCTCACTTCTTTCAACACCCTCCTCTTTTGCTTTTGCCAAAAAATCGGAATACATCTTATCTGAGATTTCAAATCCCTTTTTGAATGCGTCCAATGATGGGTACTCTTTTAAAAGCTCACTTCTGCTTTTATCTACGTAGGTCATGGTGTAGTTATTAAATACCCCTTTTCTTACCAGATCGGTATAATAGTCGGAGAACCGGGTGGAATCGATCGGGACGAAAACATCAGGCATAATTCCGCCCCCGCCATAAACAACCCTGCCACCCGGAGTGAAATATCTAAGCGAATCCGGGAATTTTATACTATCAGCACTTACCAGCTCCCCGTTATCAAGCCTGTATTTAAAATCTTTATAATATTCGTCCACACCCTCTTCGTAAGGTTTTTGAATGCAACGTCCTGTTGGGGTATGGTATCGCGCTGTAGTTAACCTGATCACCGATCCGTCGGGCAACGGGAATGGTCTTTGAACAAGGCCTTTGCCAAACGAACGGCGGCCAACCACCAGGCCACGATCCCAATCCTGGACTGCGCCTGATACAATTTCACTTGCTGAAGCTGAACCTTCATTTATCAAAACAATTACACGCCCCTCCTCAAAATCGCCCAGGGGAGTGGCAGAAAAGTCCTGCTTCGGACTCCGTAAGCCTTCGGTATAAACGATGAGCTTTCCACTTGATAAAAACTGATCGCTCAAATCAACTGCAACATTCAAATATCCACCCGAATTACCCCTGAGGTCGAGGATTAAATCCTCCATACCCTGCCCCTTTAACTTTAATATCGACTCATGAAATTCGTCCATGGATGTTTTTGAGAAACGGGTAAGTTTAATATATCCCACATCAGGCGCTACCATGTAGGTAGCATCAATGCTGTTCAAAGGGATTTTATCCCGTGTGATGGTAAAGTCGATCAGGTTCTTCTTTCCTGCACGTTTAATTGCCACGTCAACCAATGTACCTTTCTTACCTCTCAACCGGTCCATTACATATTGGTTGTCGATTTTATTACCTGTTGCGCCCTTGCCATTGATTTTAACTATTTTATCGCCGGCCAGGATCCCGAGTTTATCTGATGGCCCCCCAAGTACGGGAGCAACTACCAAAATGGTATCGTTAAACAACTGGAATGTTACGCCAATTCCTTCAAAACTACCTTCAAGGGGCTCGTTAACTTTTTCAAGATCCTTCTTGGATATGTAGGCTGAATGTGGATCAAGGTTCTTGAGCATCTCAACAATTGCCGTCTCAACCAACTCAGGCTGATCCGTACTGTCAACATATGCATACTCGATGATTTGCATGGCCGTACCAAATTTTTGCATGGTTTCACGCGAATCAGCTTTTTGAGAAAAAGCCAGCGTGTTCGTAAGCGACAAAAACAAAAAAACCAGGAAATAGTTTTTGCAAGGTAGGCAATGAAAGAAATAAGCTTTTTTAAACATTTTATCTATTTTTATGGAAATTTTTAATCTATCAACTTTTACTGAACGAAAGGCAAAATAAAATATTTTTATCTGTTGAAGTCTTAACACTTTTTTGCACTTGATGTTTATATGCGTACAAAAGTAATCGAAATAATTGATCACCAGTTATTCATATTATTCAATACAATTTTTTATGTCTGAAAAGGAAAAAATAAGGATTCTAAGCAGTGCAGTAATTCCAACAGTTATTGTCGTAATCATGTGGCTTGTAAAACTGGTTGAGATCATCTATAACGTTGATTTTTCTGCATACGGTATTATGCCACTCAAGGCTTCCGGTCTGGTTGGCATCTTCACATCGCCCTTTATCCACGGAAATATGGCGCATTTAATGGCAAACACACTTCCCATGTGGGTATTGGGTGTAATGCTATTTTATTTTTATCGGCAAATTGCCTGGAAAATACTAATTCTTTCGTGGCTGGTCACCTCATTCTGGGTATGGATATGGGCAAGGGAGGCGTACCATATTGGTGCCAGTGGCATTATTTATGGGTTGGCGTC
>JABMQA010001073.1 GCA_013203545.1 Bacteroidota bacterium | reverse complement strand
AGCAAGATTGGATTTTTGATCAAATGTTTTAAATGTGAGTTCCATTAGCATGAGAATTGGCGCAAATGTTGAAACCGATTACATTAAAGACAGACTAATTAGATGCGAATTTCCTAAACCAACCCAGCATTCATGTCGAGGTTGGAACCATTTACATAATCACTTTTGATGAGGAAATTTACTGCATTCCAGATATTATCCGGGTTGCCGAACTCACCGGTTGGAATCATATCCTTGATGGCCTGCTGGAATTTTTCAGGGACATCCGAGATCATGCCAATATCAAAATATCCAAGTCGCAGGTTATTGATGGTGATTCCCATGGTGGCATTTTCAACAGCAATGCTTTTTGTTAAGCCATACATCCCGGTCTTGGAGGCTGAGTAAGCACTGGTTCCGGGAATACCCTTCAGCCCTACAACCGATGAAAGATTGATGATCCTTCCCCATTTCTGTTCGCGCATAACCGGCAGTAAACCATTGATCATATTAAATGTACCGATGAGGTTTATCCGTATTACCTCAGCCCATTTATCGGGATCGGCTTTGTGCCCAAATGCATTGTAGTTGATACCGGCACAGTTCAGCAGAATTACATGGTCCAGTTTATCTGTCAGTTCGTTAACCCAGTCCTTCACTGCGACATGATCGGATATATCCAGTTTTTTCATAAACGGTTTTAAAGCTGGTTGTGGCTCTGTGTTTTGATAGGTTCCGTAAACCGTTTCCCCTTCATTTCTAAATTTTTCCATCAGGAATTTTCCAATACCCCTTGATGCTCCTGTAATTATAATCATAGTTTATTGTAAATTAAGAAATACAAATTATTCAAAAACCTTTTTGATTAGTAACGATTAGTTTTTGATGACGAAAAAAACACCAAGCATGATCATGAATACGCCGACAAACCTCAGCACATTCACCTGTTCGTGGAAGATGAGCGTTCCTGCTATCAACGAAAAGATAAAGGAAACACTGCTGATGGGAATAATGAGGCTGATCGCATACTTCGAGAGCAGGTACATGAAAAATCCGGTTGCGATGGCATACACCACAAAACCCGAAAAGATCCAACCATCCAATATGATCCTTAAGAAATTCTCGAGGATGTTTTTTTCAGGCAGATAAAACCCGCCGATCTTTTGCAGGCCTATCTTCCATAGCACCTGGCCCGAAGTAATGAGAAGCGTGGTGAAAAACGAGAGCAATACTACTTTGACCATATTCACTTTTTTGGTGTTGCGTTAATATCAATATTGATGGCTGCAATTAAAAACTGTGTGCCCAAAATCAGTGGCAAAACGGATAACATGATGGTTCCGGTTGGTGTTGCAACATGGTTAATTGTATTTTCAATCCATTTAAACAAACCATAAAATATTCCCCAGAACATCATGGGAAATCCAACCAGCGTATAAACCGAACCCATATTAAAATCGTAAATCAGGTATTTAAGAATAAAACGTTTGATGAGTCCTTTTAAAAGAAGGATAGGAAATCTCATCATGGTATGCCGTACACTGAGCGAGCTTTTTTCATCCCCATATCTTGCAGGTATGGGCACATCCCGGATAACGGTATTCTGGATATTCAGCCCGATTAGCATATCGGATTCGAAAAAATATCTTTTTGAAAGTTTATCGAGGTTGAGTTTTTCCAACGCAGTTTTACTGATTGCGGTATAACCATTGGTAGGATCCATGATGTTCCAATACCCCGAACACATTTTAACCATAAACGACAGGGCACTGTTTCCCATCAGCCTGATGGTAGGCATAGCACGTAAGGCTTTAAAATCGACAAACCGGTTTCCTTTTGTGTATCCGGCATTTCCTTCCGCAATGGGTTTGATTAGATTCGGAATATAGGCAGGGTCCATCTGATCATCGCTGTCCATTTTAATCACTACGTCACAGGCAAGTTCCCTGGCCTTTTTATATCCAGTGATAACAGCGCCGCCCACACCCTGGTTTATTTCATGGAAAACAGTAACAATCCTGGGATCATTTTTTGCCATTTCACCGGCAATCTTCCCGGAACCCTGCGGACAACGATCGTCCACGGCAATAATGCAATCCACCAGATCGGGGATCCCGCTAATCACATCCTTCAGGTGCTTTTCGGCCTTATATGTTGGAATTACAACTGCTATTTTTAATTGATCATACATTGTAACATATCCTATTTTTCATCCGATTCATCGGCATATTTGTAAATTCCCTTCCTGGCTAACTGATAATCGGGGTTCCTGATCAAATCAGGAAATTCATTGGAAGCACCCATACGCCAGAATGAATCGAAAAAAGCCTCCCTGGTCATACTGTCCCAATGAACTGCTCCGTAATGGTATTGCATATGATGGAAAGAACTTCGGACTGCTACCAGTAAAAACACAGCCAGCACTACAACCCTCGCATATCTTTTTAGGCTGAAGCCCCACGAAAGAAAAGCTGCTATTGGGATGGCAAACACGCCATAAAGGTCGATATAGGCCCTGATGCCGAACCCTCCACCATACCACCAATCCCACCAGGATGAAATTACATAAATTACAAAAACAGTAAAAACCAGGATGGGGATAAAGAATTTTCTGAAATTTTTCCATAGAAAGAATATCCCGATCAGGGCAAAAGCCATCACCGGCGTATAAAGCAGCCAGCCTTTCCGCCATGAAAAAAGGTTATTGAAAATCTGTGGATTGTTGAAGAAAAATCCCTGGTCATCAGGATAGGAATAGTAGAAAAAATGGCCGGTTTGCATTTTCCAGTAAACAAACTGTGGCACCCAAACGAGAATAAATGCCACAATCATGATCAGAACCAGTTTCCAGTTGTTCAGGTAAAGTATTATCCTTTGCCACAATTCCTTAAAGGATTTTACATCCCAGAGAACAAAAATCAGAAGAATAAGGATATTGGTGGGACGTATCAATGCTACTAATCCAAGAAGCAATCCCAGGTAAACGGTTCGCTTCAATGAAATCCGTTCGTGCCATTTATCGCTATGGTATAAAAATACCGAGATGAGTGCAAAACTATAAACATGCGTCATAGGTGATTCCACAACAATATACCAGAGCATGTTTGTTGTTAAGGGAACTACAAGTATTACAATTGCAGTAACAAGGTCGGAGAAATATTTTACAAGTAATTTCCTTAGATAAAGCAGACCGATGAAAAGAAAAACCACATTGCTCAATAACAGCGCAAAGCGGTATGGCAGACTATAGCCCGTAGCCGGGTAGCCAAATGTCCGGGCAATCCAGTTCGCGTTGATGAAAAACGGGAAATACATATACGACATCCCAATACTGGCTGTGATCACCTTTTTTCCATCGGGGGTCAATTTTGGCCATATCACAAACTGATCACCTACATGGCTGTAGTTTAAATAATCGAGGGTAATATCCTTGTGAATGAAAACCGAGGGCAGATACGCATAGTATGCATACACATCATTTACAATTACCCGCCCGTCATCTTTCCATAATCCAAGGTTATTATCAACAGCTATTACAAACAAAATGACCAGTGCAACGGCAATTTTTGACAATCCGGATTTTCGCATATTTTAAACTTCATTTTTGTAAGGCGGTACAAAGATAAAATTATTCCACTTCATGGTGCTTTTACAACTTGGTTTCGTTGAATTTATCAACCTTGGCATCACTTCGGTCCACATCTTTTTGTTTGCTCTTCTTGCCATCGGTTCTTTCCGTTGTAAAGTTTTTAACATCGAGGCTGTCGGTGGTTTCAATAATTCGCGACCGTCCGAGACCCATTGGAACAACAGATTCAACTGTGGTAACTACTTTGTACTCCTGAGCCATTGTTGTTGCTGATGCAATTATTGTAACAGCAACAAAAAACAAGAACTTTTTCATATGATTACTAATTTGTTAAGGTAATTTGATTTGAATGATATAGAAGCCCTGTCTTTATAAAAACCTTTCCATAACCTGGATAGACAAAATAAAAATGAAAAGGTTGTTTTTGGAGCACTAATCATCCTGAATTAATCTCAGCAATTCCTCTTTGCGTTCAGGAGATACCGGGACCATTACCTCACCGATTTTGACCTGATTTCCCTCGATGTAACTGATTTTACCCACCGCAACCAAAAATGACCTGTGCAACCGAAAGAATTTTGGTTCAGGTAGAGAGAGTACCATATTTTTCAGGGTATCATGTACCATAACCATTTGATCAGTAAAGAATATTTTTACATAATCCCCCGCTGATTCCAGGTAAAGAATTTCATCAAGGTTGATTCTGTGCAGTTTTTTATCTGCTTTTACCAGGATATAATTTCGCCCGGTGTCAGACTTATCAGCCATTGAAATTTTTTCAGCAACTTTACTTACCGCTTTCAGAAAACGTTCAAATGAAAAGGGTTTGAGTAAATAGTCCACTGCATCCAATTCAAATCCTTCAACTGCAAATTGGGGATAAGCAGTCGTGAAAACGATCAATGGGGGATTAACCAGCGACTTTACCAAATTAATCCCGGAAAGCTTTGGCATATTTATATCCAGGAACATCAAATCAACATTTTTTCCGGCAAGAAATTCCATGGCCTGAATGGCATTATCAAACACTCCGTATATTTGGAGTTGGGGCGTATCGGCAATATATTGCTTCAATACATCCTGAGATAAGGGTTCATCATCAGCGATTATGCAGGATATTTTCATTTGTTAGCAGTTGGTTTTAGATCGATGGTTACATACAGATTAAATGTATCATCAAGTGATTTCATTTCTAAATGATAGTTTTCCCCGTAAATTAAATCCAGCCTTTTACGGGCATTAAGCAAACCTTTCCCACTTGAAGAACCGTCTTCGATATCATCTACAACACCAATATTATTTTTAGTTTGAAACCCCAGGATTCCATCTTTTAGTTCCAAATCAATTCTGACGAATGCATTTTCGATATCGGCTTTCAATCCATGCTTAAAACAATTTTCCACAAAATGGATGAGGATCAATGGTGCAATTTTCATGCGCCCTGTCTGATGAGGAAAATTGAAACTAACAACATTTGGATTTTTTGTCCTGAGTTTTTGCAAATTAACATAATTTTCGATAAAGTGGATTTCATCCTTTAACCTAACAAAATCATCTGAGGTTTCGTGCAAAACATAGCGCATCAAATCAGATAACTTTAATATCATTTCTGCTGTTAATAATGATTTCTGCCGGGCCAGCGAATAAAGATTGTTCAGTGTATTAAACAAGAAATGCGGATTCACCTGGCCTTTTAGCGCATTCAGTTCAGCCTCTTTCTGATCTTTCTTCAGCATGGCCACCTTTTTTTGGTATTCCAGCAAATCAAACCATGATCTTGACATGGACAGTAGTGTAGCTAAAATCAAAAAAATCATATGTGCTATTATGATTTCAACGAAAGTGAAATAGGACACAAAATAGTAATCCGGAAATATCAGGTCGGCAATCCGGTCGAATAATAATCGGTTAATTATTGAAAAGATCAGGATGGAGAGGATTGAAATCAGGCCAAATAATATATACTGCTTCCGCTTCAAAAGTCCTGAAATGGAAGTAAGCAAATTAAGGTAGACCATTGGGACAAGGCTGCCAAAAAAAAAGAGCGTATAAATAAAGTCGATGGTATGGATACCGCCCGGCTGCCTAAAGATCAGCAGTAAAATAAAAAATGAGAACACCCAGAACCCCAGGTGTCCTGAAATGGTTTTTACTGATGTTTTCTTTATGCTTTCTGGTGTTATCATTTTTTTGGTAAGCTTCGCATTAAACCAATTGGCGTATTGTATGCTTCCTTTACATCAGCATATTTTTTAACAAACTTCTGTAATTCTTCGGTTGAGGCAGTGAGTACCGTATAATCAGGTGTTTTTTCATGGGCTATCCTGATTCGGTTTTGTTCAAGCAAATTCTCAAGCCAGTCGCGGTTAAAAAAACGGATTGTAAAAAACTCCTCAATAAATTCAACTTTCGCAAAAATATGAGTAGGTAACAAGGTGGAGATCAACAGTGACGAAAAATTTATCTGATCATTCTCTCCCGGGTAAAGGTCAAGGTAATAGGTATCATCAAGTTTCAGAAGGGTGACCACGAAATCTGAAACACTTGCACTGTCGCTCAACACTTCATGGTCTTCAACATAGGTCATTAAATATTGGTTTTCCCCATGTTTCTCAAAAACCCATCTGGTATCGGCTTTTTCATACCATGTGCCCAACAATTCGGATTTAAATACAATATCATCCTCCGTGTACAACGGATGAATGGAGGGAATACATCCGGAAAGAAACAAAATGATCAATCCGGTAACGATAATTGCATGTTTGGTTTTCATTTTAATTTATTTTTAAGATTTCAGGACAAAGAAACATGCGCACCGTTCAAATTTAAAATTATTTCGGTGAAGACCAGGATTTTTTCGGTGAAAAGTTTGAATGCAGCGCTCTAATCCAGATTATGGTTAGAAATAAATATTCATTTTACCACCAGGCAACAATCATAAAACGCATATTAGCGATGATACCAATGCTATGTCATTCCCAACGGATTGCTCCTGCTTTTTATAGTTTATTACCACAAAATACTTTGAAAATCATACCCTCCTGTCGTCAGCCTTAAAAGCCCCCCGGTTATGAAGAATCCACTGACTTCTGTCCAGGGGATTAACGCCTTTGTATGATCTGACAACCCCAAGTTCATCGGGGCATTCCCGGTATTCAGCAAACTGAAGCCTTAATTTTCCTTTTCCACCCGTTAGTGAACTGAAACGGATACCATAATCCAATGAGGCAGATGCCGGAACCAGCCCCTCCACAACAACAGCGTTGCCATCGATAAATTTTGGTGGGTCGAATTCGGCCCGCATGGCGTGCAGGTCGCCGGCTATTTTCCCAAGAAACGATTCAGGGAATTTCATTAGAAACTTCAAATAAGGTTCCAGCAAGGAAGTGCCAATTTTTTGCAAACCCTGCATAATTGCCATGGGCGTTGCAATGTTAAAATCTCCCGGCCGGGAATGTATTTCGTGGTCTTCGCCATCAACAAGTGTAACCCTGATATCGGTTACCTCCCATCCTTTGATGCCTTGTACCAACGCTTTTGGGACAATCTTTTCGATCTCATTCTGATATTTCTGATGGATTTTATCCACACTCACCATGGAAACGTATTTGATTCCGGAACCCCGACCGCCGGGTTCGATTTTGAACCGGGTAACGGCCCAACACGGTTTCGGCATGGTATAACCCGCAAAACCAAATCCTGAAGCATGTGGTGTTTCCTTATAAATAACCGTTGGATCGGTAAATTCCACATCAATGCCAAACCGGGATTGAATGATTGATTCAAGAACCTCCATCTGAATTTTGCCCATCACATTTAATGACATTTCCCGCGCTTCCCTGTACCATCTGAAATCCAGTTTGGGATCTTCGATGTTTAGAATTGTCAGGGCTTCAGCCAGGGCAGCATATTGATCACTGTTTCCCGGCTTGATATTTACGGTTAATACCGGAACCTGCAGGCCGCTATTAAATGAAATCCCGTGAGGCACGCCGAGGACATCAAATGTCCGTACATCCGGCAATCCGGAAATCAGGCCGATATCCCCTGAATAGAGTTCGCTCACATGCTCAGGTTTGACAGTCCGGAATTTCCTGATCATGGCAATTTTTGCCTGGTTTTGCCGGGTATGGTTCCATACCGTATCCCTTACTTTTATTTTTCCTGAAAATACCCTTACATAAGCAAGCCGTCCAAGGGATTTATCGTGTTCGACCTTAAAAACCAACGCTGATAATGTATCTCCTGCAAAGGTTTCTGGTTGTGGCAACAAATCAACAATTGCGTCCAGCAAGGGATCAATCCCTACGCAGTTTTTTGCCACGCCTGCAAAAACAGGAAACAGCAAGGCTTTTGCAGTTTGGTATTTGATTTTTTCGATGAGGGTTTGATCCGATAACATCTCACCCTCCAAATATCTTTCGAATATTTCATCATCAATGCCGGCAAGAACATCGAGGTACCCTAATTCGACAGTTCCTGCATTTTGATGGTATTTACCATCGAACAGCTTATTTATGGTTGCCTGGTTGGTTCCTTCGTGAGATGCAGATACAAAAGGGAATAGATGCGCTTTCAACTCGTTTTTCAACTCCGCCAGCACTGCATGAAAATCCGATCCCTGCCTGTCGATTTTATTAATGAAAATAATGACGGGGATCTTCAACGCTGTCAACAATTCCCAGAGAGTGTGGGTATGTGACTGCACTCCTTCCACCGCAGAGATTACCAGAATTACACCATCAAGCACTTCCAATGCACGTTCAACTTCCGATGAGAAATCAGCATGCCCCGGTGTGTCAATCAAATTGATTTGATGACCTTTCCACCCAAAAGAAATACAGGCAGCCCTTACAGATACACCACGCTGCTTTTCTATATCGAGGTTATCAGAGATGGTGGAGCCCTGGTTTACATTCCCGGCTTTGGTAATGGCCCCTGCCAGAAACAGAAATCCCTCTGTAATAGTGGTTTTTCCCGCATCCACATGGGCAAGGATACCGATATTTCTTATCGTATTTTGCATGCTTTCAATCGAGCGGTAAAGATAGAAGGAATTGGGTACCTGATTAAACAATTGGTTTAATCAGGTCATAAGACAAATTTCCGGAAATGTTGTATATTTGAAAAAATTCTAATTATGAAAAATTTATTGAACAGAATAACAATCGATCCGGAAATATGCCATGGTAAGCCCTGTATCCGCGGAATGCGTTGGCCGGTTGAAGTAATTATTGATATGCTGGGGTCAGGTATGACTATCGAACAAATTATTAGGGATCATAAAGAGCTTGAAAAAGAGGACATTCTGGCAAGTTTAAATTTTGCAAAACTCTATATCTCCGGTCATTCAATAAAGGATGTGGCATGATGAAATTTCTTTGTGATGTACATATTTCCTACAAGCTTGTTGCTCATTTAAAAGCACATGGTTTCGACTCCATTCATGTGAATGATATTTTGAATAAATCCGCATCAAAGGATTCAGAAATATGTCAATATGCAGATGAAAATGGCTTTGTTGTGATCACCAAAGATGCTGATTTTAGGGATTCGCATTTTGTTAAAAGGACGCCTAAAAAAGTAATCAAAATTAATCTCGGGAATATTGCCAATGAAGAATTAAAAACCATTTTTAGTGAGAATTTTGAATATTTAAAGAAATTAGATTCTATGGAAATATTTCTCGTTGAGATTGATACGGATAATTTGAATTTGATTGAAATATAATTATTCGCACCATCGTGCTGGAAATAAAACCCAGGAGATTTGTTGATCAGGACTTACGATTTGTTAGTTCAATTTCAACATTCATAAACCCAAATGAACATTGGTGATCTTCTTAAATAATTTAGCATAAGGTTTGCAAGGTGATGATAGATTGGCAGCAGCAATAAACAAACATGGGCCTGCCTGATCTTTATTCTCACAAATGGAATCATATGAAAATATTTAACAAAATCAAAAATTCAATTTTTATCATAATTATGATTATCGTAGTTATGATATTTATTCCGGTTTCGCTCAAAGCACAATTGGGTATAAAAGCAGGAATTTCAGCCTCCTCCTTTAGGTATGCCGGAACCGTTGAACCAAATCAGGGTTATGATATCGATCTAAGGCCCTACCTGGGTTATGATGCCGAATGGGTTCAACTTGCTGATCAAAAACCATTAATTTCTCCCGTTGTCAGTATTTATACGGATATTAACCTGGGCAAGGGATTTATAGTCAGGCCTGAATTGGGTTTTGTTCAAAAAGGTGTGAATCTGAGTGGGAATGAATACCAAAAAGTGATTTACAAGGTAAAGATCAATTACCTGGAATTGCCTGTTAACATTGCATACAACATGATTTTGAAAGAAAACTTCAAGGGGGAAATATTCATTGGTGGTTATATTTCAGCCCTTATCAATGCAAACAAGAAAACAGCCCTCAATGTTTCGGATCCCAAGGCCACTAATCTGAAAAGTGTAAAAAGTTTTGATTCGGGATTAACATATGGATTTGGACTCAAACCAAAAATTATGGATCATTTTTTCAGATTTGATTTGAGGATCAGTCATGGATTGGCTGATATCTTCAAAGTAAATAGCAATGAAGTCAGGATGTACACAACAACTCAAAAAACATATAATTATTCACTTTTCTTATCTATAGGCTATGAATTTTAAAAGCATATCTGGAAAAATTATCCTAATATTATCTTTTGCAATAAGCACAGCAAATTGGTTTATCCGGGAAACGATATTTATAACCTTGTAAAGCAGAAGGCCAATGAACTTAAAAATTAAAGTAGTTACGTGGGAAATTGT
>JABMQA010001072.1 GCA_013203545.1 Bacteroidota bacterium | reverse complement strand
GTATATCTGCGAGCGAAAATTCCGGTTCAATATAGCAGTCGCAATACTCGCCATAGGGGCAGGTCATGGGGTCGCCAGTGCAAAGTTCCAGATCCATGCCCGATGAAGGTAGGTATTGCACAGGCTGATCCCAACAAGTGGTCAATACTTCGTAAAGCTGCTCGGGTGGTAAATCGGGCGGTGCATCAATAAGGTCGAGCCTTAGCGATGCGTAAACCCTGAAAATGGCTTCATTCACTTTTTGCCACTGATCGCCTTGCAATTGGGTGATATCAGGAAAGAGCTCCTGTTTTATGCCTGTCCATTCTTCGATGCTTTTAAAAGCAACCAAAGCCAACTCAGCAGTTTCCGGATTATCTTCCAGGTGAGGTGGCGGCTCGATGTAAGGCCTGGGTGGCGGATTGTTGGCCACTTGGTTGAGGTCGGTTATGAGTTGGGAGATGTAGTTTTGCATAATGTGTGATTTAGATAAAATCTGACAGGGTTTAACGAAATCATTCAGCTTTTAGAAGTTGATTCTCGTAATCGAATTCATTCATTAAATCGGTTAATTTTTTTTCTGCCTGTTCGAGGGCATCAGCAGTTTCTTTCCTGGTTCTTATATATCCACCAGCTGCAAGTGTTACGAATGATTCAACTCCTTCCATTTCTTCCTCGATGATAGGTTCTGCTTTATTATCTTCCTCTTCTTTTAGTTTTGCACGAATGCTTCCTGCAATTTTATTGGCATTACCTGAAACTGAAACAGCCAAGGTTTCCATTAAACTAAAAGTCCGTGATTGGTTAGAGGTAATGCTCCAGTTTATAATTGCATGGGCTAAAGCTGGAATTAATCTTTCCCTCACTTCTAGTGGGGCAAGCAGACAAGTTCCAAAAACTGTTGTGGTTTCCTGCCAGCCTGCTACACGAAGTTTTGCTTCGGTTTCATCTGTAATTTCAGGTTCTAACTTGTTAAGCAAAACGCAAAATAATCGTCTAAGGTCGATTGCCATATCTTGCACAAAAAGACCCGTTGCCCGGCTGTTATTTGGAATCCACTTTCGACTTAAACTACGATCTTTGCCCTGCAACAATGCTGCTATTTCTTCTTCATCCAGAATGTTGTTTCTTTCATCACGAACAATTACTTCGTTATTCGGCCTGTCACTTCTGTCAAAAGAAACATTTTCATTATCAACCCCCGCTAATAGTGGGTGTAACCCTCTCATAGCAGAAATCGACAAGGGACTTCTTCTTTTAATCGTTCTTCCTTTGCCTCCCTTTTCAGCTTTCATCCATCCTCCTAAAAGTTGGTCAGCATAGGTTGGGTTACAAGTTGCATAAACTTCATCTTCTTTTAATTCACCTTTTGAGTTTTTTGAAAACACAAAAGTTGTAGGAGAAGGCACCTCGTTCAGGACTTTTGATAAACTATCAATTAAAGAACGTTTAACTTGCTGTCCGCTTGAAAACGGTATTCTACGGTTAAATTGAGGGTCATAATAATGCTTTTGACCATCAGCTACACAAAACACAGTGTGTTCTGCTCTTTTTAAAGTTCTAATATAAATTGTACTCATTGTATTAAATTTTTAGATTTATTAATTGTTTTCTCTCTCAGCAAATGCAAAATCAAATTTTAGCAACACTACAAAATACCCAAATTCTTCTACGTTCATCATATGTACGCGATCCCTCAGGTCTTTGTAAATTTCAAGTATGGAATCCTCTAGCTCATGCTTGGCAATATCCAACTTCGTATCCTCAACAATTTTGACAAGGGCATCAATAAATACTTTTTTCGACTTGGCAACCAGTAAATCATTTTGGATTAAATTAACCCTGTCGGTTTTAGTTGCTCTTTTTCTATACTCCTGAAGTGCCTTGGCGACTTCCCTGGTATATTCTAACGATTCTTCTTTGTTTTTTGTAATCATAGCTAATAACCACGTTTTATAAGTTTGATAATAAATAATGTTCTCGTAATCTTTCTTTTGGGCTTTAGTTTTTCGTTCCTGAAAACCATCTTCTGATTCGCCGCTTTTAGGAATAACCTTTGGCTTGATTAACTTCAGGTTTTTTGAATCACCATAATACTTCCGGAGATCTTTGGGCTCCATGGCCTGAAGGCCAAAGCTTCCGAGTTCACATGCTCTCTTAATATGAATTCCAAAAAGCACTTCATAATCCTTAGCCTGTTGAATTGCAGCTTGTTCTCCAAAAAGCTGTTTATAAAACCTTCTAAGCGTTTGGGCTTTTTCGAAATGGAATGGATAAAAACCAAGGGTTTTGTTTGTTTGCCCCAAACTATAGATGTAACCGGTAATTGTCTGATCAGAATAATAGTTTGATAAATTAAAGAATAATTGGCTCCAATTGACGGTATTTACTTCAATTGTTTTTTCATCTACAGAAAAAAATTTGTTGTTGTGGAGTGTTGAGAAATCAAAGTCCTCTTGAAAAAAATTATTGTGCGAATAATTTAACCATTGCCCATTCCAAGTATTTATTTGATTTCCTCTCAACGATTTTAATGACGCATCATTTAGAAATCCCCGATAAACTTTCCACCCCTCAAACAACTTTAGAAGAATATCTTCGTGATTAAAAAATATTGAATACCCTCCGGCAATTCCAATCCCTAAACCTCCGCCAATCCAGGAATAGTAAATGTCTTCTTTTTCAAATTCCAACTTAATATCGCTTACCAAACCAGATGTTGTTGCAAACTCTTTCATCTCTGAGGCAGGAAAACCAATGGCAATACTGGCATCCATTTCTCCATTAGCAATTTTCGTATTTAAGTTTTCAAGTTTTTCTTTTCTTTCATCATCGGTTAAAAGATGTGGTTTCTGTCCGGCTTTCATCTGAACAAATGGAGAGTTAGTAATCCATTGCAAATATTTTGGATGGTTAAAGAAATATTTGAAATACTCTTCCTCAAAAAACTGCTTTGCAGTCAGTTCTTTTTTATGTTTTTCGTTGTACGCTTTTAAGAAGGTCCGTCCGATGGTTGCTGCTATCATTGTTTTGGTTTTTATAGAAATGAATAACTTGAATCGTAATTTTCTGGTTTGGCTAATTCTTGCTGAAAACCAATTTCTTTATCATAAGATTTGTCAGGAATGATAAATGGTCGGGAGCCATAATCAAGTTGCCGTAAATCCTTAACAACCCAATACCGGGTGTTTATTGTCATTTTTGAACGTTCTTCGTAATTGGCTTCCCGGTAATATTCTTCGTCTGCTTCACAAATGCAAATTACGCTGTCGATTTCAAGTAAGTCTAATAACAAGGCCTTCGAATTATGTGTAAGAGGGGCAATGCTCCATTTTCCTGTTTCCTTAAAAACAGAATGTTGTTCAATTTTAAGGAAATCAATTTCTGTAAAAACATTATCAATTTTTCCTTGCAAATCAACTTCCTTTAACAGCTCACCGTTTGGTAACTCTGTGAAACTACGTTTGATAATCTCTAAATCATACGGCAGGGCTTTTTTCTGATCTTCAGGTGGGGCAATCACAAAAATTGGTTTGAATTTGCCGATTGTTGCTTCTGTTCGTATTCTGTTCACCCTGCCAAAACGTTGAATAAGCGCATCGAGTGGAGCGGCTTCCGTAATCATTAAATCGAAACTGATGTCAAGGCTAACTTCAACAACCTGGGTTGAAACGACAATACAAGCTTCTTTAGAAGTGTTGAAATTCCCGGTTGGTTTCCCTTCTGGATTCAATCCCATTAATAACTGTTCTTTTTCATCGCGGTCAGATTTTTTAAATCGACTATGAAGAAGAAGTATAGGAATATCGGGATAATTGTCTTTGTAAAATTCATACTGTTCTTGTGCACTTTTCACTCGGTTACAAACTAACAATACTTTCATTCGTTGATGGATTGATTCATCAATAATTGCTGTGGACTCATTCCAATTCTCCAATTTGTGAATGATATGCCGGTTAAACTTTTCAAGTTCTTTATTTTCCAATTTCACTTCCAGCACATTCCTTTTGCCAAGCAAGTCAATTATTCGATTGTAAAGGATGGTAGGCATTGTTGCAGTACCAATGTGAATCCTGCAATTTAAATACTTCAGCACCTCTATAATTTTGAGTACGATTGCACGAGTAATATCTGTGTAAGTGTGAATTTCGTCAAGAATAACATCACACCCTTTAATATCAGCAATCATGGCTTCGTATCCATTAGTTCCAAAAGCAATGGCAGCAATTTGATGTGGTGTTAGAACTTTAATGCTGGAACCAACATGTCCTTGAATTATTTTCTCCTCTTTGGTTGCACCTTTTGCAGTAATTGTTGATGATGCGTGCAATAAACGGATGTCCAAGACTGGATTATCGTCCATTAAATCATTTTTCACCCGATTATACATGGCATTTATTGAGGCTTGGAATGGTAGTGTATAAAACACCCGCCCCTTACATCGCCTAAAAAGATAATCAGTTTTGCCAGCTCCTGTGCATGCAACCACCATTGTATGTTTTTTTTCTGAATCACTTTCGATTAACGAAAGAGGATATAATGGATGCATTCTATTGAAAAAGTTCAGGTTAGGTTTTTGGAATAGTCGGTTTAAGTAGGTATTGTAATTCTCGGGAAGGGCTGATGCAAAGTGGTCGGTTGCCATTAATAGCCCCCTCCATTCGGAAAACCCTCGTTCTTTGATTCTTGTTTCACAATAAACTTTTACTTTATAAAAGTTTTGCTCTGCTTCTTGCAATGAAATATCATGAACATGAATATTAAATGCGGAAAGAATTTTAAGTGCATCCGGTTTCCACTGCTCCCAGTCTTTTAAGTGAAAATCAATAATATCATCTTCCCAGTTTTCGAATAAATCGATTATCCCTTTTTTTCTCGTGTCGTTGAATATGGATTTGTGATGGGCAATTACCATATCAATTAATGGAGCATGCATGTTTTCATCGAACAGTGAAAGAAAAAAACAAGAAGCAATTTCGTGTCTAAAGGGTTTATCGGTATCTCTCCTTTTATAATCTGGAGAGAGACGTTTTTGAAAAATGGTGCTTGCTTTTCCAATGTCGTGAAGAACAGCCCCAAATTTTGCTACTTCTCTATCCATATTGAGATAGATTGCAATTTTGTCTATTACCTCTGTAACGTGTAATAGATGATGGAACAGGTTTGTGTCATCAGGTTTGCCTTTGGCTTTGATATTCTGACATATTTGTTTCATCGTTTATTTTGTCGTAACGTTTATTTGGGCTTTCAGCCCGCTTGCTTTTGCTGTTCTATAAATCCCAAGGCCTTGCCTTTGGGCTGAAATGAGCTTGCCTTTCAGGCAGGGCACATGCATGACGAGAACATCTGAGAAAAGTTTTACTCGGGCTGAAAGCCCAAATAATTTCAACCCAGGGCAACGCCATGGGTTTGCTGTAATACAGCAAACAGCGCCCTGAAAGGGCAATTCAATCATTCCACAAATATTTTTCATCGTATTCAATGCCATATTCCTTTAGAAACATTAAATATTCTTCCTGAAATGTCATCTTTTTATGATGTTCTTCCTGATTTTCAATATAGCGCTTAGTTTTATCATGAATAGACGAACTAACCGAAAAGCCTCCATACCCACCTTGCCATGAAAATGAATGGTAATGTTTGTCAAGGGTCTTAATCCATCTACTACTATGACGTTTAATTTCTTCAACCAACTTCGCAAGTGAAATATTCTTGGACATTACGCATAGAATGTGAACATGATCATTTGTGCCATTAATTGATATAGGTATGGATTCATTGGATTTAATAACTGACCCCATATAAGCATAGAGTTTTTGTTTTTCGGTATCCCGAATTATATCTGCTGAATTTTTCGTATGAAAAATCAGATGTATGAATATTTTTGATAAGGATTGTGCCATAGCTATTTGATTTAGAAATTGTTTTTTACCGGTGTGCCTATTACTTTTAAAAATCCATACATCGGTTCATTGTTTTTAAACCGGTTATACCCAACAAGAAACGAATCATTATTTTTTTCAAAAATCAGTTCAAATCCTGCAAACATTTCTTCATTTGAATCAAATTCTTCTCTGCTAACTGCCTGTATTTCATTTTCAGGGTAAAGCATATCTTCGTTTCTACACAAGCAGATGTGCTCTTGCGCTGCTTTTTGAGCATCCTCAATATCTGAAAAGGCTAACCAAAGAACAGGTTCGATGAAAACACCTCTAACCAGGATAGCATAGGGACGATGATACCCTTTTTCCTCACCACTGCTTTTTTTGTTCCATCCCCTTGGTTGTATTTGCTCTTGTTGTTGTGAGACCTGTTTGTAACTCAACCTATGCCCAACAATCTTTTTAATATCCCCTTCGTCCTCTTTCAATAACTCAGGAAATAGTTTCCTTTCAATTCCTGCTATAATTGATGGGGTTAAAAATTGTTGACTGTAGGTCTCACTATCTCTAACGGCAGTCCATGGCTTTATAAAACCAAATGGACCAGTGTATTTTACTACGAATATGTTTTTCATAACTTCTTATTTAATCGCTCCAAAACCAATCCCTGTCGAATTACCTAATCCAACATTCCAGGCAAATGCAATTTGTTCGGGTGTGCCTTCGATGAATACAGGGCAAATATTTACTTTGTTACCGATATCTTGATAATGAATCACCTTTGTTTTTGCCTTTGGGTAGGATGTATCGAAGGACACTGAAATGCCTTCAGCATTTAATTCTGCTTTTTCCAACTTATTTCTCAATGTTTCAGTCAGGCAGTTGTTTGCTCCTGTCTCATTGTATTCAAAATGATGAGTACGATTATCCTGGTTCCGTTTAATGAATATGGGGCTAGCAGTATAAAACATTTGTCCGGTGTTAAAAACAGGGTTTTCCTGAATGATAATTTCATTGACATACAATCCATATCCAATTTCCGGATGATTTTGAATGCCGGATATAACCTTTTTAATTAGTTCACTGTCATGGGCACTGATGAAAAAGTATCCGTTTTTATTAAAAGTCAATCCACCTTTCGTTGTACTTGAGCCTCTTAACCATGAAAAAGAATATAAAGAAAGCTCATCATGCAGATCATTGAAGCCAATCCATTTATGTAAGGCTCCTGTTAAACCCGGCTGATAATTGAATGGAATAATTTCTTTGGAGCTTGATGTTTTTAAATGTATTCTCATAAAATTGATTTTATCATACAAATGTATTAAAAATAAGAATATGTAATAGATGTTTTATATTCACTTAATAATTAATGTCCTCACACCACTCCCCCCTTCCTTAACTCATCCCTCAGCGCCGGAAGATTAGGTTTGTGATTATAGAGCTGGTGGGCCAGGATCCGGTTTTCGGCTTTGTAGCCGGGAATTTTGTCGGCCAGCTTGAGCCAGGATACAACTCGCTCGTATGCGCTGCGGCCACGCTTGGTGTCGATGGTTTTTACAGCTTTGTTTTTTATGTGCTGGAAACAGAATTCGGGGTAAATATCTAAAATGGGGGTGATCAGCTCAATATAGTCCCAGCTGTCGGGATTCTGCTCTACAATTTGCCTGATGTCGTCATAGCGTTCCTCCACTTCCAGTATTTCTACAATAAAAGTTATGTGGTAGTCGAGTTCTTCGAGCAGTTTGTCAAAGTCATCAGAATTTAGATAGTCTTTGATTTTAAGGTAATATTTGATCTCCCGGTTTTTGATTGTGAGTTCATAAAAGACAGTCAGAAACAGCGATTTGTCAAGATCTACAGTAACAAACTCCTTTAAAAATTCTGCCCAGTGCCTTTTATCCATCGTAAAAAGTTCGTGTGCTGTTTTCAGGAAGGCATTGATTTCGGTCTTGAAAAAATAAGCCAATAATTCTTCGGCTACCTCCTTATTTGCCAGATAGAATTTTTGTGCATGATGTAACCATTCCTCTGCCTTTCCGGCATTTTTATTCAGCATAAGAATCAGGCCCGGCAGGGTGGCCCTTTCGATTTTTGAGTTGTCGATAATAGTAAGCAGCCCCTCAGCATTATTGGATTTACAGGCCAGCGCTTTGAGAAACCCTTCAAAATAGCCAGGGAAAAAATTATTTCCCGGATATTCTTCATCTGCATATTCTGCGAACAGTTGGAAGGTACTCGTTATGTTTCCATCCGAGATGGCCGACAAATTGATCTTGGTGATCAGTTCGTCCGTCAGATCTTTATGATACGCTAGCAGAAGCTTGTTTACATCATCAAATGAGCCAACCTCGTCAACTATTACCGCGTCCTGGGTTGCTTCGTATAAGCCGATCAACATGGCGATCAATTCGTCAACTTGTTGCCCGATAATTTTATCTACTGCTTCGGCGCGGAAATCTTCGAAGATTTGTTCAAATTCCTGTTCACTGGCCTGCTGGTACTGTTCCCATTCTTCGATGTATCCGGAGTGGGGCGGATTATAGGAGTCCCAGTCTGGATTTTCGGGATCAACCTGCTCAAAACTTCTCAGGCAGGAATCCTGTGTGCTTTTTATTATTTTCAAAAACTTGCTGTGAGAAATTCCCGCTACAGTTTTACTTTCCTGTCCGGTGTAGTTCAAAAACGCCTGTTGCAACTTTTCGTTTTCCAGGATGACGGCATCCAGAAATTTCAGCTTCAGGTTCTCCGGTGTGTTTGAATACGTTGTTTTAAAGTTCATTATAGTATTCTTTTTATAATCTGACGGGTTTTCCAAACCTGTCAGGTATTGTTTATCACCTCGCCACACCCAAAACCCACAGCGTTCATCGCACCAAAGCCGCTATCCAGGCCGGTTTTTATCAAGGCAGGAGGAGCTATGATCTCAAAATCGAAGCGGTAGCCACGCACCTTCACTTCCGCTATAGTGAAAGCTTTTATATGTTGAAGCTGTGATTTAGGGTTTTCGGTCAGGCATTTAAATTGAAGCATTTTGGTGTCGATGCTTTCAGTCTCTTGTTGCATTTGTCTTTGGTATGCGTTGTACTTATCCAGCAGGTTTTTAAAAAATAGAAAATCATAATCCGCATCGCCGGGTTTGAGGTATTGTTCCTGTTTATCGTTTTCGGTTTTGCGGGTTACCACTATTGGCGACAAGGTGTGGATGATCATTCTTTCGGTAAATTCCGGTTCCTTCAACATTTCGATTGTGCCCACATCCATTTCAACTTTTGAAATCCTGTCGCCTATTTCTGCTTCCTGGTCGTTGAAAAGGCCTGCCACAAATTTCTCTGCTGCCACCGGTATCTGAAAAGCCAGGGTCAGCCAGACCCGATCAGCAAATATTTCCAGACGATCAGTCCTTTTCATGTGTCGGCTTGTGTTTCGTGGAAACTGAAGATTGGAAAAGGTGAAGAGTTTAAATGTCTTCTGGTTTTCCATCTTAAATCCCTGTTCATGCAAAAATGCCGAAAACTCCCTATCCCCCCTTTCCAGCACTTTGTAAATCCATGCACTCAGCGGATACTGGTAATTGAGGGGTAGCACCTGTCGTTTTCCGGAAAGTTTAAATTCGATTTTTATCCTCATATTTCGTTCATTATATTTGAATGGTATCCTGATTGCTTTTTAATCTTTTCAGGAAATGCAAAATTATTTTCCCCAACTGCCAAATTCCGGCATTCGTAGAATTATTTTTCATAACATTTGATTTTTCCCTGATAAAATCCATCAATTCGTCAATTGAATATTTAATTCCATTTGAAAGGGTCATCAGCATTATGAGGAGCCGTTCAAACTTAGGGGTTTCTGCCATTATCTTAGGGTTTTAGTATATACCTTTCTAAATATTACCGGCTAAAGGTATGGAATTATGACCAATATTTAAAAATCTTCTAATGGAGGTGTTATGTTTGTGAATTGTGTGCAACAATTATTTAAACAACACTTGGGATTTAAATTTTGTTAAATACCCTTGATGGTAAGGCTTGTAAAACTTTTAGTCATACCTTTGCAGCGCATTTAAAAACAGAATAAAAGATGAACAAAACAGGAATATTTTACTGGCCAAAGAACGGAAACGTGGAAACCTGCGCTACCAAAATATACGAACAATTTGATAAATCGGAAATCGAACTGCACAGCATTGACGAAGCCGATCAGGTGGATTTAGGTAGTTACAAAATGATCATTGTCGGCGGTTCCACAGTTGGCGCCGATGTTTGGGAAAAAGCAAGTGATAATAACTTATGGAATGATTTTATCTCGAAATTTGAAGGGAAAATCCTTAAAGACAAGCCCGTTGCCATATTTGGTCTGGGTGACCAGATTTTATATCCCGATCATTTTGTGAATGGCATGATGATCATCAAAAAGGAATTCGACAAGGCAGGGGCCAGGCTGGTTGGGAGATGGCCAACTGTTGGCTATGATTTTACAGGATCGGAATCCATCGAGAATGAAATGTTTGTAGGCTTGGTTTTGGATGAAGATCAGCAGGATGAGCTAACAGATGAGCGGGTGAAAAGCTGGGTAAGTCAGCTCAGGAAAGAAGCAGGTATTTAGAAATTGTTGTTTGGGAACAGTAGAAATATGTTACAATGGTTTATTTTTCATATAGCTTTCATATCTTCACATCCAAATTTCTAAAAATGACCACTATGAAAAAAACGATGTTATTTATTTTAATGCTTTGTCTTGCTGCACCTGTATTCACACAGGAAGGTCAGGACGGAAAAGAAAAAAGAACCATGAAGCCGGCGCTATTGGTGGTAGATGTTCAGAAGCAATATCTCCCCATGATGTCGGCCGAAGACCAGGAAAAGGCCATCGAATATCTGAACTATGCCATTTACCTTTTTAGGAAATTCAACCAGCCGGTAATTCGTATTTACCACACAAGTAATGAATGGGGCCCTGAGCCGGGAAGCGATGCCTTTCAGTTTCACGATTCGTTGAATGTTTCGGAGGATGATCCCATGGTGATCAAAAACTACGCAAACGCATTTATTAAAACCGATCTCGAAAAGATACTGAACGAAATGGAAGTTAACACCCTGTTTATTTGCGGCCTGAGTTCAGTAGGCTGTGTGATGGCCACCTATTGGGGTGCAGAGGCTTACGATTATGAAGTATTTCTTGTAAAGGACGCACTCTTAGGGCCAAAGGTTAAATACACAGAGCTTATCGAAGAGATCTATGGCGCACTGGATTTGAATGCCATTAATTTTATGCTGGAGATCTCGCAGTAAAAATAAGGTGTCATGGACTGAATTATTCAGAAAGGGATGCCATCCCTCCCACGATAATTATCCGGGAAACCAAAATATTATTTGAAACATAGGGAGTACAAGTCACACCGGAATCACACAGGGAGGGCATCCCTACATTCAACCTTGGATATTCAACTATCTCATTTAAATTTTGAAGTGGAGATCTACCTGTATCTTGATAAACTGATCCTGGCCGGATGAGGGATTTGCCAAATAATCTAATCCCCCGACCCCCTTTT
>JABMQA010000092.1 GCA_013203545.1 Bacteroidota bacterium | reverse complement strand
GTACAGGATTATGCTAACAGTTCATATCGTAGCGACTTTCTGGATATCTGGTTTATGGCTAACTGCCATTTCCGCATTACCACAGGAACTGGATTAGATGATGTATGTGTCGCTTTTAGACGTCCTTTTGTTCAGATAAACCAAATTCCACATGCATCTTTTAGGGGATGGGTGCCAAACTATGTTATTTTGTACCGTATTTTAAGATATAGAAATAACGGAGAGCTTATAAGCTTGCGAGAGCAAATAAAAACAGGAGTTATTACTGCGTTTCACAGTGAGGATTATGAGAATAGAAACATAGAAATAATAAACAATACTTCTGAAGAAATTATGGAAACGGTAGACGAATTTGAACAAAGGTTAGCGGGAACATGGGTAGAAACAGAAAAAGATATGGAACTGCAAAAGCTGTATTGGAAACGCTTAAAGACCTGGCCTGATTTTGATCAATTTGTCGGATACATTCGTCCGGAGGCAAGGGTAAGCGCATCTTTCCTCCGGAAAAACCACCAATGGTTTCTTGCCTAATTATTAACCGCCTAAGTTAAGTGATTTAAACACGTCGCTTTGATTGAAAATCCTGGTAAAATGGTTTGATCAACTTAAGCCAAGGCTGTAAAAAGCTCCGGTTTCGTAGCTTTTCGGCCTCGTAAATTGGTTCACAATGGAAAAAATGCTAAAATCAGAGATAATTAAAGTATTTCAAAGGAATCGTTCTGATTTTGTCCTTATTGTATTCCTCATGCTTATTGCGGGCTTTGTTCAGGCTAGTTCTATTCTCGGTTTAATGCCAATAGTGAACTTTCTCGTCAATAAAGATTTGGAACATGCCAACCAAGTTACAAAGTTTGTGGTTTCACTGATTACTGATTTAAGTCTGCCCGTCAATATTATTACAATGGGCGGTTTTTACCTTTTTTTGGTTTTAGCAAAAAACAGTGCGGTGGCATTAGAAAAATTTGTCACCTCCAAAGTGCATTTCAAGGTAATGAAGCAAATCATTATCGAGGAATATGAATCGTTTGTTAACGCCTCATGGCGATTTTTTGGAACAAAAAAGTACGGCACCCTTGCCAATACCGTTGTAAAGGAAACCGGAAAGATAGGTGTTGTTTTTGAAACCCTGGCTTCGATGCTGGCCTCGATAATAACGTCCTTTTTCTACATCGCTCTTGCTGCATCCATATCCTGGAAACTGGCTATAATCATTATGAGTTTAGCTATTATTCTTTCCGGACCGAGTTACTTTATTGGTAAATACATTTATCGCATAGGAGTAATACATACTGATGCATCTAATAGGTTTCAGGGTCTGGTTTACGATACGCTTAACTCTTTGAAATTGATCGTTGGCTACAACAAGCGAAATGATAGCATCCAAAGCATAAAAGCAACGGTTGAAACCATCGCAAAAACGGCAGTTCAGTTTATCATGATCCGCGTATTTTCGGGCATGATGGGAGAGCCACTGGGTATCATCCTGGTGGTGACATCTGTATTCTTAGGCCTGAATAGACTCAATTTAGATATCGGGGAGATTTTCGCTTTTTTGTTTGCAGTTAATCGCATCGCAGCGCAAATTCAATTAGTTATCAACCAACGCAACGAGCTAAAGGGAGCCGAGCCGTCTTTGCAGCAGATCTATTTATTGAAAAATGAAGCCGATAAGCTTAGGGAGCCGTCAGGAATAAAAAAGATTGACACATTTAAGAAAATTATATTTTCAGATGTTTCATTCTCGTATAATGGGAATCAAAAAGTATTAGACAAGATCAACCTTATCATTACAAAAGGAAAGATGACTGCAATTGTTGGTCCTTCCGGTGCAGGTAAATCCACATTGATAGATTTGATTATGGGCTTCTATTATCCTGTTTCAGGTTCAATTTTTGTGGATTCTTTATCCATTGATAAAATCAACTTAAACTCTTGGAGAAATACCATTGGTTACGTAACTCAGCAACCTTTTCTTTTCAATGCGACAATACGGGAAAATTTAACATGGGCAAAGCATGATGCAACAGAGGAAGATATCAGAGAAGCGTGTGAATTAGCCAACGCCACTGAATTTATTGACGCCATGGATAAAAAAATTGATACGATTGTAGGTGAACGAGGCATCCTTTTGTCCGGTGGGCAGTCTCAGCGTATCTGCCTTGCTCGAGCGTTGATCAGAAAACCTGAAATCCTAATACTTGATGAGGCCACTAGTTCACTGGACAGTCATTCCGAGCTGATGATACAGAAAGCGATTGAATCTCTATCAGAAAAAACAACAATTGTTTCGATTGCGCACAGACTTTCAACTGTTAGAAATGCTGATTACATTTATCACATGGAGTCGGGGCAAATTGTTGAAGAAGGTGTGTTTGGGCAATTACTTAAGGTTGAAAACGGCAGATTTTTAAAAGCAGCAACACTACAGGGAATAACGTCATGATTGAAGAACAACCGAAACAAACAAAATGCTTAATATGCAATCAAACTATAGCCCCACTCATGTCCTTTGGACCTATGCCTATTGCCAACGGCTTTCTATCTAAAGAACAGTTTAAAGATGAATACTTTTTTGAAATGAAAGTTGCATTCTGCTCCAGTTGTACCATGTTTCAATTAATCAATCAGCCCGAACCGGAGCAAATGTTTAATGAGAATTACGCCTTCTTTTCAGGAACATCCAAATTGATGGGCCTCCATTTCGAAACATTTGCCAATCATGTGATAAAAGACTATCTCAAAAATGATCAAAATCCGTTTGTAGTTGAAATCGGCAGCAATGACGGCATCATGCTTAAGCATTTTGCGGATAATGGCATACGGCACCTGGGGATTGAACCATCAGCAAATGTGGCTCAGGTTGCTATAGATAGCGGTATTAACACAATCGTTGAATTCTTTGATAAATCGCTGGCGGAAAAAATTGTAAGCGAATATGGTCAGGCCGATGCCTATGTAGCGGCTAACGCCATGTGCCATATTCCTTATATCAATTCAATCGTTGAAGGGATAAAGGTGTTACTTAAGCCTGGTGGGATTGTGATGTTTGAAGATCCTTATCTGGGGGATGTAATAGAGAAAAATACCTATGACCAGATTTATGACGAGCACGCATTTCTTTTTTCCGTTCATTCTATCGAATATCTTTTCAATAAATTTGATATGGAAGTGATTGATGTAGAGCCGCAGATCACCCATGGCGGTTCCATGCGCTACGTGATCGCCCACAAAGGGGTGAAATCAGTAAGCGAGAATGTCGACCAGCAGTTGGAATATGAACAGCAGTTAGGATTAACTAATCCAAAGACCTATCTGCAATTTCAGAAAAACTGTAAAAAGTATCGCTCAGATCTTTTGGGCCTGTTAGACGATATCAAGTCCCAGGGAAAATCAATTGCCGGATACGCTGCCACATCAAAAAGTACCACTATTCTCAATTACTGTGGCATTACAACAGATCATCTGGATTGCATTTATGACACCACTCCCATCAAACAGGGTAAGTTTAGTCCAGGGGTGCATATATCCGTTGTTGACCATGAAAAATTCAAGAGCAACTATCCGGATTATGCATTGCTCTTTGCGTACAACCATGAAAAAGAAATTATGGCTAAAGAACAGGAATTTATGAAGCAGGGCGGTAAGTGGATCATCTATGTGCCGGAAGTGAGAGTAAT
>JABMQA010001071.1 GCA_013203545.1 Bacteroidota bacterium | reverse complement strand
TTATTAATATGAGTTTTAGATTCTTCGCTTCACTTTGTTACACTCAGAATGACAATCACTTAAGATTTTAGGGGAGGGGGTGGATGGCGGCTTCGCCGCCATCCACCCCCTCCCTTCGTCAAAAAGACCGAATAGCCTGTCATTCTGAGCGAAGCGAAGAATCTAATTAATTTTTGTCGGACAGTAATGGTTAATTTTATATAACACCATCAGCCTTTTTCTTGTTCACGATGCCTTATTTCAATTTGGATGCCTTTGTTTGATTCAAGCATCATAGCCAGCTTTTGCGCACAATACACCGACCTGTGCCTGCCACCGGTACAACCGAAACTAATCATTAAACCGGTGAAACGACGGCCAGTGTACACTTTAATTGAGTTTATTACCAAATGGTAAATATGGTTCAGAAACTGACCAACCTCGTTGTACTGCTCAAGGTATTTGATGATTTCCTCATCCATTCCGGTTAATGACCTGAATTTCTCAAGCCTTCCCGGATTGGGCAGTGCCCTGCAATCAAACACGAAACCACCACCATTGTAACTCAGATCCACGGGAATTCCACGTTTATACGAAAAGCTGTTGATTTGAACATTTAACGGTGGAAAGAGCTGTTGATTTATCGACGGATCCTCCACGATAAAAGTCAGGCATTTTTTTAGTTCTGAAAACGAATCAACCTTTTTCTGTTCCAGGAGCCACTTAATGTTCTTCAACGCCAAGGGGATACTTTCAATAAAATGGGCTTTTCTTTCGAACAGCCCTCTGAACCCATAGGCCCCAAGGGTTTGCAATACCCTGACAAGTGCAAAATTGTAAAAGTGTTCCCTGAAGTCTTTCACGCTGTCCGGGTCAACTTTACCGGCCTGTTCGATGTAATAATCTATCAGCTCTTCACGGGCCTCAAAAGGTATGTCGGCCTTAGCCTGAAAAAGCAATGATGCCACATCATAATGCACAGGCCCCTTCCTTCCGGCCTGGTAATCGATAAAATACAACTTATTCTGATGAAGCATAATATTGCGTGCCTGAAAATCACGGTACAAAAAGAACCCGTCAGGAGCTTTCATCAATGCATTGGTCAATTCTGTGAAACTCAATTCAAGAAAATTTTCATCGAACGGAACCTTCAGGAATTTCAGAAAATCATATTTAAAATAATTGAGGTCGAATTTGTAGGTCTGAGGGCAAGATTCAGGCAAAGGGCAGCATTTTGAAAAATCCATATCCCTGCCGGCCACAATCTGAAACCGGATAAGTTCATCAAGGATATTTCTATACAGGTTCCTGATTTCATCATTAAAACCTTGCTTTTCCCTTATTTCTACCAAATGGTCCAATACCACCCGGTTACCCAGATCCTCCATCAGATAGGTTAATCCGTTTACGGAAAATGAAAAGATTTCGGGTACATTCAGGTCTTTTTTCTTAAAGAAATTGCTATGACTAATAAATGCATAATTTTCTTGTACATCCTCATTGTATGCCCCGATGGCAGTTGCATGTGGGCCCTTTAAGCGGTAATATTTACGGTATGATCCGGATTGGGGCAGGGGTTCAATGGTTTCCGGCCCCTCACCAGCCCATTCCCAAAAAAGTTTTACCAGCGCCTGTTGAATTTCCTGTCCCATATTTTTATATCGGTTTGATCAGCAAAGGTACGCCAATTAGCTGTTTCCATTTACATTTGGTTAACACAACCGTTAAACTTCGTTAAAATATTTTTTATTGATCTTTAAAGCAATTTGGATAATTATATTTTTGCACCTTATTAGAAATATGAAACTAAAAACGATTTACAATATGAAGAGATTTTTCTATTTTACAGCGATTGTTGGTTTTCTTGCTTTTATGATTTCGTGCACAAGCGAACAGAACAATAGTGCAGACGATGCACAAGCTCAAACTAACAACACCGAAAATGTTGCAAATGAGGCACAAGCAAACAACGCCAATACCCAGGTGGCTGAGAACAAACCAGCTGCAACTCAAAGCCAGGTTAACAAGCCCAAGCCAGAATCGGCACCTGCTGTCAGTTCCGGAGAAATTGAAGTGGGAAATGAAATCGGGAATGATCTGGGTGATTTTGAATCTTATGATCCTGATAGCGTTATCAGAAGGATGTCGGATTCACGTGGAAAGCTCACCTTAATGGTATTGTGGAATTCGTTGTGCGGGCATTGTGTCATCGAAAATGAAAAATACAAAGCTGCCTGGGAACAATATCACGACAAAAAATTTGTGAATGGCGATGGGTTCGAGGTTTATTCGATCGCACTTGATAAGGTACGTACCACCTGGATTGAAATGCTTGAAGAAAAGAAATATCCCTGGGCTTACAATGTTTATGTGCTGGATAGCTGGAAAGATCCTGAAATCAGATTTTTCGGCATTAAAAACCTGCCTGGAACATTTTTACTCGATGAAGATGGAATTGTCCTGGCCAAAAAATTTACCGGTGATGAACTTAGCGGCCTTCTCGAGGGATACCTTAAAAAATAAAATAATTATTTTTTAAAACAGGTTTGTGTAATTAAAATATTATTGTACTTTTGCAGCCCTAAATTTTTAAGGACAGTAAGAATAAATTTTGTAGAAAACAATGGCTAATCATAAATCAGCATTAAAGCGAATCAGGTCAAATAATACCAGACAGTTGTTAAACCGCTACTACGCAAGAACGATGCGTAATGCATTAAAAAAATTCAGAAGCCTTAGCGACAAGGAACAGGCCAGCGAGCAATTACCAAAAATCGTTTCTTTGATCGATAAAAATGCAAAGCGGTCGGTTATTCATAAAAACAAAGCTGCCAACTTAAAATCGAAGCTTACGAAAAAACTGAATGCACTGGCGTAGTACTTTGCCTGCATTCGTTAAAAAATAATATCAAACCTCTTTCGGTAACGGAAGGGGTTTTTTTGTATTTTCGTGGTAACCAATTCAATCAATTATGCGGGAATACCCTGAAAAAACTTCCATCAAACATTGGGCTGAGAGCGACAAGCCCAGGGAAAAACTTCTCTTAAAAGGCAAGTCTGTCCTGAGTGATGCAGAACTCATTGCCATACTCATCGGTTCCGGAACAAAGGACGAATCGGCAGTTGATCTTTCCAAACGCATACTTGGCAGCGTGGATAACAATCTCATCGAGTTGGCAAGGTTGTCAGTAAAAGAGTTGGAAAAGTTCAAAGGCATTGGTGAGGCCAAAGCCATCAGCATAGTTGCAGCCCTGGAACTTGGTAACAGAAGGAGGGGGGCCGATGTATTGGAAAGGAAAAAAATCCAATCCAGCAACGATGCATTCGAAATTATGCAAATGCACATCGGCGATGCACAATATGAGCAATTTGTGGTATTGATGCTCAACCGGGCCAACCACATTATCAGGGTGATAAATATCAGTGAGGGAGGGATTTCAGGAACTGTTGCCGATCCCAAGAAAATCTTTAAACTGGCCCTCGAAAACAACGCTTCCGGAATTATACTTGGGCATAACCATCCTTCCGGGCATCTCAAGCCCAGCGATGCTGACATCAAACTAACCAGGAAGATCAAAGAAGCCGGCTTACTTCTTGAAATATCGGTTTTGGATCATATAATTGTCGGGGTGGAGAAATACTATAGCTTTGCGGATGAGGGGATGATGTAAAAAGCATTTGGATATTGAGTTGATTTTTGGATTTAAGATTAACGATTGATGTTTTAAGATGCAAAAAATGGTATCGGATATCGGTTGGCTATGTCGGCATGTTATTGTCTTCTATTTCCTATATCTTGTAGTAATTAAAAAGCCATTTTCTAATTTAACCATTGTCCACAAATAATAATCTGCCTTTGTAATTCTAAATATTTGTTCTTCTACTTCGTGTTGTTCAATATCTTTTAAAAGCTGAATTAGTTGTTCTTCTTTCGAAGGTAAAGAAGTGACAATCTCAACTTTTGAATTGTATCTGTTAATTTTCATTATCCCTTCATTAAGAGGGATTAATATTTTGCAAGTATTTATTTCAGTGACATCTTCTGATAATAGATTCAATAGTTCTTTTATTTTTCCAATTGATATGGTATCGTTCAAGCCCAAACCAACAGTCAAATTACTCAATTTATCAAGTATAATTGAGTTCTGCGTCTTTTCATTTAATTCTAAAAACTGGTTGTACTTCCTGGTTTTATCAATTTCATTTAATAGAAACATACCGGCAATTAAACCAAATAGGACAACTAACACCCATGCCATTGATTTTGTGCTTATTTGGAAACTGGAATTATCATTTCTCATCAGCCTCTTGCTCTTGTTTGTTTATTTTATTAGCGATTTTCTCAACGTTCAATGAAATCAAACTTAGGTTAACCATTAAGCTAATCAAAAATGTTGCAACAATGATAAGTCCTGATGCACTCATAAATAGAATTGCAATTTTTTCAATATTCTCAGGTAAAATATCCCAAGAAAACAGCCCATCTGCAATTGCAAAAATTGCAGATATTGTTAACACTACAACTAATACAAATGAGATTAGAATACAGCTTGTTTCTATTTTTCTTTTATTAAATTTTATGTTCATTTTTTTAACTCATATTTAAACGATTAATATGTATTAAAATTGCTTACATCCGGCTACACATTCCTACCCTCTGCCAACGCATACTTAATCATCTCCTCATACACTTTTTGCCATCCTATCCAGCGTTTGGAATTACTCAACGACTCATTGTGCCACAAGCTGATAAAGGTGCCATCGACGGCTTTTACCTGGTCGATGAGTTTTTTAATCCTCGTTAACGACTCTTCTGCCCCTAAGTACAAATAATCTTTATAGGTGCCCTCCATTACAGTAAAAGGATGGATTTTTAATTTGGTTGCGGTTTCGAGGTCCAGATCATAAAAAAAGTAACTGTCGCATGTACCGGCCCGAAATCCCGGCTCAGAGGCATAGCCCATTGTGTAATCGTCTGTAATATCCAGGTTGATGAGGTTACGGTAGGAATGTGGGAAATTCAGCATGAGAAAGTGCTGCCGGCTCCTGGTTATTTCGCGGTTCAGAATTTTCGATAGCCGTTCGATTTCCACCTTCAACTTTTCATTATTCCGGTTGGAGTCGAAGGATGGATGAATGCCCACCTCAGCATAATCGGCCAACGACTTGATCAGGGTTTGGAATTGCCTGCTGCTGGCGGGTATATTTTTATCAAATTTTCCGTAGTCACCCAGCAGGATAAAATAGATGGGCCTTAGATCGTATTGCTTTTGCAGCCTGAGTTGGAGATCATACGTATCAAACGGATCCTTTATCAATCCGGTTATTACCTGGAACCTTTCCAGGATTTCTTTAAAGTCAAACTTCATCAGTGCTTTTAAGAAACCACCGGCAGTTCTCACGGTACCTTTTAGCCTGTAGGAATAGGCCGAGTCAATATCAATGGTAGGCGTGAAATTAAATTTTCTTTCCACAAACTGAACATTCTTATACCGTTCCTTAATGATCTTCTTTAACTTTTCTGCCCATAAATTCACAACCGGAAGATGTAAAAAACCCTGTTTAAACGAAACACTTTCCTTTGCATCGAACCTTCCAAATTTATCCCGCATATAGGGCAGGTACTCCTCATATCTGGTTAACAGGAAAAAGGCTGCGGCAAACATATCATAAGGTAAAGCAGAACTTTTGTCATAAACCGGATAAAAAACCGTTTGACCGTCATATTTGAAGAATCCAAGTTCCTGTCCCTCAACGCCTGTTTCGAATAACAATCCTGCACAATTAAAAAAAATTTCGTTTCCAATGATTGGCTTTCGTGCATAACTGATTTTAATGCCTTGGGATGCTTTGAAGAATTCGATGTCGGAGGTAAATTTAAATTCCAATCCAAGCAATTGCCCAAAGTAGAATTTGAAAATATACTGAATCCGTTTGGTAATTTTATGCGTATAAATCAGTACCATCATTTAACCTGTTGTTGGGACAAAAGTAACTATATTTTCCAGTGGATAATTGCATATTAAACCAAAACTTAAAACCAGCAATTCAAAGGATGTTCTATGTAGAAGCAGGAAGTAATAAGTAGGAAGTAGGAAGTAGGAGTAAGAAGTGATCGGTAATCAGTAATCAGTAATAAGAACAACCATACAAAATAGTAA
>JABMQA010001070.1 GCA_013203545.1 Bacteroidota bacterium | reverse complement strand
CATCAAAATGATCATCTGGGATTGGAACGGAACCTTACTCAATGATGTGGGGGTGAGCATAGATGCCATGAACAAAATGCTTAAAAAGCGTGATTACCCATTACTTTCTGTTGAAAAATACAAATCTATTTTTACCTTTCCCGTGCAGGAATATTACAGGTTAGCCGGCGTAAATTTCGGGCAGCACGACTGGGATACCGTTGCCATGGAATTTATAAACAACTATAGAGCAGGCGTAGGCACCGCAAATCTTCACGCAGGTGTACCGGAATTACTTGATAGTTTAACAAAGTCAGGATATCATCATTTCATCCTTTCGGCCATGCAGCAGCAGTTTCTGGAAGAGACCCTTCATGCAAATGGAATAGCCTCAAAGTTCCAAAAGGTGGTTGGTTTACACAACCATTACGCCGCCACCAAAGAGGAAAATGCAAAAATCCTGGTTGCATCATCAGGGTTTACAACAGATGAAATTTGTATGGTTGGAGATACCATTCACGATTTTGAAGTGGCCGAATCAGCAAGGGTCCGGTGTGTTCTGGTTGCAAACGGGCATCAGTCAAAGGAGAGGCTTATGACAACCGGGTGTATGGTGGTTGATGGGTTGGACGGGTTTGTAAAACTTCTTCCAAAAAGGAATTAATTTAGACGGACAGTAGTGTAAAAGGATGCGAAATATTTTATTTCTTCCCATCATCCGGAATATCAATAAAAGTTTCAGCTTCGGTTATAACCCCATTATCGTACAATTCAGTCCGCTGAAGTCGTGAGTTGTCGGTAAAAAATTCCCACTTCCCGTCCTGAAATCCCTCCACATACTTACCTTTTGCCTTCACTATTCCGTTTTTATAATAAAATATAGCTTCACCGTGCAAAAGATCATTTTGATAAAATGCTGTCAGCTTTTTGTTCCCATCTTTATAATACTGTTCCCACATACCATTTTTCAGCCCATCCTTATAAACCTGCGTTTCGGAGAGCGGCCCCTCAGTATAATAGGTTTTCCAGATGCCATTGCCTTTACTACCGGCATAAAACTCCTCCGACAACAATACCCCTGATTCGCTGAAATATTTCCATAGGCTGTCTTTCTCTTTATCCACATATTTTCCGGTTGCCATTATTTCACCATTGGGATGATACGTATTGGTATATGAACTATTCCCATCTCCAAACAGTTTCGACCTGGCTTTCAGGGCACCATCGGCATAAAAATACCTGAATGTCCCGTAAGGCACATTATCCCTGAACTGCCCTTCATAGATAATTTGACCCTTCTGGTCCTTTTTTCTCCAGAATCCCTGTTTCTGTCCATTCGCATCAAGTTGGTTAATTGTGTCAGTCTCTTGGCCAGCGGCAAACAGTGCAGAAATCAGGAAAACGCAAATAATAAAAAATCTTATAACCATTGTATTAAAATTTTTAGCAATTGTTTCAACGTAATTATTGGAGGTTTATTTATTTGTGAGATGAATTCTGCTAATTTTGCCAGATAATTGAAACAAAATAAACGCTAATAAATTGAGTACATACTCTTCCAAATTGGTTGAAAATGCCGTAAACGAGCTCGCCAAACTTCCCGGTATCGGCAGAAAAACGGCTTTGAGGCTTGCCCTTCACCTCCTCAAGCAGGAAAAGGCCGAGGTAGAGCTGTTGGGAACTTCCATCATCAAAATGCGGGCGGACGCAATTTTTTGCAAAGTATGCCATAATATATCCGACAATGAAATATGTACCATTTGCAATAACCAGAAGCGAAACCGGTCGGTAATTTGTGTTGTGGAAGATATCCGTGATGTAATGGCCATTGAAAACACATCCCAGTTCAACGGTTTGTACCATGTGCTGGGCGGGATTATTTCACCGCTTGATGGCATTGGCCCCAATGATCTCACCATCAACAAACTGGCTGACCGTTTAAAAGGGAAGGAAGTTGTGGAAATTATCCTGGCCCTGTCCGCTACGATTGAGGGCGACACCACAAATTTTTATCTGTATAAACGGCTAAAAGAATTTGATATACTGTTCACTACAATTGCTCGGGGAGTGTCGGTTGGGGATGAACTGGAATATACGGATGAAATAACCCTTGGAAGATCCATTATTAACAGACAGCCCTTTGAAGGTTTAAATAACCGGTAGCCCGCATTATGTTACTCTGCTTGTGGCTTGTATCCCTCACCATGGGGTTCTGCGGCTTGCATGGCTTCTGCTTCGATAAACAAATCAAGCTGGTTGGGAGTGATATAATCGGGCGTTTTATCCACAAACTGGAGATTAAGATAATTTTGTATTGATTTTTTAATCAATTTGATGGGTGTGGTTTTACGGGCCTTGCAATACCTTTCCAGCGATTTTTTTTGTCTTTCACTGAGCTTAAAGCTTATTTCCCTGAACCTTGTAGGTTTTTTTTTCTTTATGCGTTTTGAAGCCATTTTGAGGATTGTTTAATTTCCGGCATCTAAAGTAAATGATTTTTTTTAATTTTTGTAACAGGACCAATAACTTATTAAAAGAAAGTTCGAATAATTAACAATTTACGCATGACTGATACCAAATGAGATTGCAAAGTAGGAAATATCAAATAGCTGCTTACAATTTATCAATTTTAGAATGGGCCAGCCATGGAATCAGGGATGAGATAATGTTAAATTATTGTTAAAACTTCAAATACAATAAAATAACTTCTATTTTTGATTTATAGGTAATCAAATAATTAGCTGGATTCAGGAATATTGAAATTCTATTTTGTCTACCTTAAATCTGTGAAACTACTTAACGCTACTTGATCCCTGTAAGTTCTGTTCAGGCAGTTGAAGTGAATTGAATTTCCATTCTAACGACCTGGAATCCATATAATTTTAGTGCCAATTGATCATCAAAAAAAACAGTAATCACTTAAATACAAATTTAAACCGAAACGACATGAAAAAACTTTTTACAATTTTGTTCTCTTTTATGATGATTTTTATACTGAAAGCTCAGGACAAACAAGCACCGGTGGAAATATTATATCCGGAAGATGCTTTTAAATATGATCAGGTTCTTCCTCCTTATCAAACTCCGGATCATCATCCTGATTGCGAAAATTACATTTTAGATGTAATGTTTAAAGATGAAGCCATTGTTCGCCTGAGAAATGGTGAATTAACGGATTTACGGACCGATGCCACTGTAGGAATAAAATCTATTCTCGATGAACTGACCTGGTTTGAATGGGAACGATTTTCTGAAGTTTCAGAAGAATTATTGGATGAGCTTAGTGAAAACGGAAACAGGAGTTCAGGTCAACCCGTTTACAATTTGAATAACATTTACCGCTTAAGGGTTCCGGAACAACAAAACATATGGGATCTGAGTACTTCTCTTGAAAGTTTGCAGGGGATCATATATGCCAGGCCTGTTCCAAGGCCTGCCGAACTGCCTGTGCCTCCAAATTATCAGAACAATCAGGGTTATCTTGATCCGGCGGTGGACGTTCCTTCAGGTATCGATGCTGAATATGCCTGGACAAAACCCGGGGGTACTGGAACCGGAATCAAAATTTGTGATTTGGAATACAGTTGGAATTACAACCATGCGGACGTTACAAAAGCTGTGGGTTCTCAAATTAATTCGAATGTAGAGGATCCTTTTAACAGTACGCATCATGGAACTGCGGTAATCGGAGTATTGGTTTCGAATAACAATGGTTGGGGTACTACCGGGGCTACCTACAATTCGTCCCTGCGCACATGTGGCACATATTATGGGGCTCCCTCCCCTACTTACAATCCTGCTGGAGCAATTACGCTGTCGATTTCCAATTTAGTGGCCGGGGATATTATTCTTCTCGAACAGCAATCTGACTACACCGGTAGCGATGGCTATGTACCGATAGAATGGTATGGAAATTATAGTCCTAACGCCCAAACCAACAACCCGGTGTATGCTGCAATTGTTAATGCCGTTGCAAATGGGATCCATGTTGTAGAGGCAGGTGGTAATGGAAATGTAAATACCGGGAACCTCATCTGGTTTGGAAATTCAGGAGCCGTAATCGTTGGTGCCGGTGGTGGCGGTGCAGGCAATAATTTGAGAAAACTCAACTTTTCGAGTTATGGCCCTCGTTTTGACGTTCAGGGGTGGGGCGAAAATGTTACTACAACCGGGTATGGTGGCCTCTATAATGCCGAAGGAATAAATTACTATTATACCTCCAGTTTTAATGGAACTTCCAGTGCATCACCAATTGTTACAAGCGCTATTGCATGTTTTTCGGGTTACTGGAAATCCAATGTTTCGGCCATACCCCCCAGCCCGTCCAACATGCGTGCAATTTTGAAACGCCATGGCCGGCCACAGGTAAATCCCAGTGACGGGTACATTGGCACCAGGCCAAACCTCGAAGCCATGATCAAAGGCTACATGTATTGCACGGCATCTGGCGGTTGTGATGAATACATCAGCAGGGTGCAAATGGGCGACATCGACAATTCATCTGACTGTGATGGTGGCTATGTTGATTACACATCAATTTATTCTACCAACCTTTCCCTCAATTTATGCCAAACACTAACAGTTACCAATGGAAACCCCTATTCTCCTGACCAATGTGGCGTTTGGATTGACTGGAACCGGGATGGAGATTTTTCGGATGCAAGTGAAACTATTTCCGTATCCGGAACACCAGGTAACGGGCCCTATACGGCAACAATCACACCGCCGGCTACGGCTACAATTGGTGATGTAAGAATGCGCGTAAGGATAACTTATACCGGGTCGGTTTCTGCTTGCGGCACAACCCAATATGGGGAAGTGGAAGATTACACCATAACTCTATCAGCCGCCGCCCCAAACTACTGGACAGGCGCAACAAATTATTACTGGCATAATACAGGTAATTGGTCTTTGGGACATATTCCCACCGCTGCCGAACGTGCCGTAATTACATCAAACGGCTACCATCCCCCTTCAACAGGTACAACCAACGAAACCATCGGGAGCCTGGAAATTCAGCCCGGAGCCTCGCTTAAAGTACATCAGGGGCAGTTAACGGTAAATCAGGACATGGACATCAGTGGTCAGCTTTGGATTGATTACGATGGTGCCGTGATGAACTGTTATGGAAATGTAAACTGGAAATCGGGGGCTACGGCAAACTTTCAACAGTCAAATGTATTCTGGGTTTATGGAAACTGGGAGTTTCAGGCGGGTTCAAATGTGCAGCTTGCTGCCGGAAATGTTGACTTTATTGGCTCCAACACCAGCTGGATTAGGGTTTATGCACCAAATTCAAGTTTTTATAATCTTGGATCGTATAAGAGTGGAACCGCCTGGGCCAGAGTCAGTGATTTATCAAATTACGATCTAGAAATAGATGGCTACCTTTATATTCATTCCAATGCAAGATTTGGTATCTCTTCAAACGAAGATGTTATCCTTAAAGGTAATATTCTTCAAAACGGAGAATTTGATTTCACAGGTGCATTCAACACGGGAAATTTCATCTTTGATGGGGCATACCAGAATATTATTATGAATACACCGGACGGGCTTTTCAATAATGTAAAGTTCAGTGCTACTGGAAGCGTATCAACAAATGGAAACTTTAATGCAGCAGGAAATATATTAATAGAAAGCGGTAATTTCAACCCACAGGGGAATACAATTACCGTTACCGGAGACTGGCAAACCAGCGTCGGCCCCAATGGCTTTGTTGAAGCCGGAAGCCGCATAATTTTTAACGGTCCTGGGCATCAATACATTTATGGTGATGAGAACTTCGACATACTTGAAGTAAATAATGGAGCGGCGTTACGGCTCAATAGCACCGCTTACGATGTAACTTGTAATACCTACGACTGGACTTCAGGTGGTATTGATATTGTGACCGGGAATTTCACAGCTTTGGACCTTGCCGACAACGGCCTCTATGGAACCTTTTGGTGTAATCCCTATGGTACAATCAATTTAACCCAGGACGATGCACAATATACCGACCTCAATGGTGAAATACACATTTTTGGCGGAACGATGACCGTAAATGGAGGACTTGGCGCAAGCTACTGGCCCTATGCAGGGAATGCCTTAATTATAATGACCGGAGGTGTTCTCGATTTCCCGGATAATCCCATCAGATTGAGTACGTCGAGCTACACATTCAGCAATAATATACAGGGAGGCACAATTCGCAGCCAGTGGGGTTTCTGGGATTATCGCGGAGATTATACCCCGACAGGCGGAACACTTGAATTTTACGGGAATGCTGACGCCAGTTTATTCCTGACCCCTGGAAGTAATCTGTATGATTTAAGGATAAATAAAATTGCTGCTGACGGAGATGCCCCCGCTATCGAAAATGAATTTATCCAATACCGTAATGGAACCAAAGAACCGGTAAACAGGGGCAATATGGTAACCGCAACCAGCGACCTTCTGATCTTAAATGATTTTACCATTGATGGCGGCACTTTCACGGCCCCTTCACTCATCACCATTGGCGGAGTTGACGGCGGCGACTGGGTAAACAATGTTAGCCCCGACGCCTTTGTGGAAGGAACAGGTAAAGTTTCATTTATTGGTGAATATATGCAATATTGTTCATCTGAGCATTTCAACGTTCTTGAACTCAATAAACCCAATGGAGATTTCACCATTATCAATGGAAACAATGTTGTTAGTGAATCATTGCAATGGGTTGGCGCAGGTGAAATATATGTCATTAATGGTGTTTTTACTGCCTTGGATCTATTCGATAATGGTATTTTTGGCAAGTATTTTATTAATGGTCCTGCCGCTGAAATAAATCTTTACCAGGATGATAGCCAATGGGTCGATTTGAATGCAGTCATCCTTATTAACAATGGAATATTGAATATCTATGGTGGTTCCGGAACAAGTTTCTGGCCCTATTCCGCTAATGCTGAACTCACCATGCATAACGGTGTGCTCAATTTTGCTGACAATGGGATTTATATAAACGGATATTCTGTTTATAATCTGGATATGAACATCACCGGAGGTGTAATAAAAACCGTTGGCGGAATGTATGGCGACGGAGATAATTTTCAACCTACCGGCGGTGAAGTTGAACTTTATGGCCCGGACAATGCGGCTGTTGGTATTTATGGAGCAAGTTACTTCAATGATCTTGTAATTAACAAAGGTGTTTTAGAGAAATCGGCAAACAGTTATGATGCAAAACCATCCAAAGGACAAACAAATGCTCCTGAACGGGAAGAACCGAATCCGGGTAACACGAGAGCTAATATCGTGAATGCTACAGCCCATTTTAATGTCGAACAGAATTTAATCATCGAAAATGGAATCTTTGATGTTTCATCGTTTGATGTTCAGGTTGATAATAACCTGGACATTTTTGGAACATTAAAAATGATGGATCCGGCTGGAAGCATAACTTGTTACACGATTAACTGGCAATCCGGATCGGAGGATTTGATAGACGCAGGAAATATTTATTGCAATATCTGGAATTTTAATTCAGGTACCCTTGCACAATTAGGAACCGGAAATCTGGCCCATGTTTATTCAGGTTTTACCATTTTGGATGAAGGTGGCGAAATCGGAAACCTTGAGATGGGCATGCCCGGATCAAAATTCATTTTTAAACCAGACCGTGGCAGTGCTTTAAATACAGCAGGATATGCAACCTTGCTCAGCGGATCAGACTGGTATTTCAATGTCCCGATGAATATAGGTACTGATTTTACCGTTGAGGAAACGGCAAGCTTTGAAATTAACGACAATCTTACAGTGGATAATGATCTTATCCTGCAAGGAGAAATCGTGTTTAACGGAGATCTTGCCCTGATCCATGGCGGCCTCAATTTCCCATCCACAGGATCGTTAACCATAAATGGTGGAGATTTTATTCTTGATGCTCCTTATAATTTCTCAAAAGCCTGGTTTTTTATTTACGGGAGTTTTACCCTGCCCGATGGATTGTTCGAAATTTCAAACAACAGCATATCCTTTGGTTCAACCGCAACAACCAATATTTCAGGAGGTATTTTGCGATCCGGTGTAGGATTTCAGGCAGCCAATTCACCGGGAATTTTTGTACCAACCGGTGGGCTTGTCGAATTGACCGGCCAGGTTGCCGACGGTAATATTATTTGCTTCCCGGGCAATGCTTTCTACAATCTTACGATCAACAGTGCTGCCCTGAATTCCAACCACTACACCGAGGATTTAACAGTAAATAACGATTTTACAATTCTCGCCGGTGGTCTCGTAAACGGATATTTTTATTTTGACACTTATCAAATGTATGTTGGCGGCGACTGGACGGATAATACCGGCGGTTTTGTTCCTAATGCAGGAAATGTAAAATTCTTTGGATCCTTCCAGTCTAATATTTTTACCGATGAAACCTTTTACAACCTCGACATCGACAAATCGTGGGCAGGAGCCAATGATGCGGTTATTGCCGATGGCGCATACATTGGTGTACAAAACGACCTCGAAATACAATTTGGTGGTTTGGAACCCGGTGCAGCAGCAACGGTTGATATTGGTCACAATATCATCATCGCTAACAATGGTTTACTAACGGTTCCGTCTAATACTACCTGCGATATTCTGGTTGGCGGAAACTGGTCCAATGCCAATACTGTTAATAACACAACCAAAGGTTTCAATCCGGGATGGTCAACCGTTACCTTTAATGGTTCAATACTGCAGGAGCACCAGACAAATGCTATAATGGATAACTTCTATAATCTGGTTCTTGAAAATAATGGTGGTTCATTAATCCTAGGGGGATTTACTCAATTTTTTGGTGATGTGCAGATCCTTGCAGGCGCTTTGTGGGATAATTCTGATTCTTATATTCATTATTTCCATGGAGATGTTACTGTTGAACCGGATGGAGCATTTTTACCGAACAGTATGATCGACTTTATTGGTGCAAATGATGCTGTATTCCGCGATAATTCCGCAGGAGATTCTTACATTAAAAATGATGTATGGATAGAAAAGGATGATCCGGCCACTGTGCTGGTCCTCGAATCACAGATGAAACCTTTAAACGATGCATCGCTCCATGTGGTTGAAGGAACCCTTGACCTCAATGGAAATTATATCAGGTGTGTTGGTAATGTAACAATTTATGAAAATGGTACCATGAACATCGATGCTGGAGCCAGCCTTGAAGTTGGAAACAACAAAGCACTCACAGTTAAAAATGGAGGTATTCTGGAAGTTTTGGGTTCACCCGTTGCTTCGGCAAAGGTCACAGCATGGAACTCGGTGCTTGGCTTTAAATATCTTTTTAATATCGAATCCGGTGGAACCATCCGTGCAGATAATGCAATATTTGAATACATGGGCGGTATAAATGGTGTAAATGTAATGGATGGAGCTATTGTAGATCCAACCTATTGTTTTAATACCTGCATATTTAGAAATGGTAGCGGAGAAACCAATTCCGCATTGCTCGTTATTAATAATGATCAGGTACTTACCATCGATAATGCATCATTTCCTGATTTTAGTGCCTCATTTAATGTTGCCAAAGATATAAATCAAGGACATCTTACTTTCACCAATTTTACCGGTGCATTTGCCGGCGAAGATCATGACTATGACCCGAGTAATATTGTCGATTGGTATGTTCCAACGCTGGAAGCCGTACCACTTGTGCAAAATGTTGGTGCTCCTGCAGGTTCCACAACCTTCGATATCATTTCAACTCTCGAATGGACTGCATTCGAAAACAGTGCATGGTTTAGTATTAGCCCCGGATCAGGCATCGGAAACGGAATACTAACTGTAACTTACCAGGCCAACAACACTTTTTTCCCCCGCACCAGTGAAATTTTATTAACTGCTGATGACGTCCCTGATGTTATCCTTACAGTAATTCAGGAAGCCATGGAACCCATATTATCCGTTACACCTGCGCTTAGAAATGTTTCTGCCACAGCCGGATCCACTACTTTTAGCTTAACATCCAATACCAGTTGGACCGTTAGCGAAAGTGTTGGCTGGTTTAGCGTTAGTCCCATGAGTGGAGTTAATAACAATACTCTTGTTGTAGATTACCAGGAAAATGCGTCAGTAACAAGCCGAACGGGCCAAATTACAATTTCGGCATCCGGAGTACCTGATGTAGTGGTAACTGTTATCCAGGCGGGCACGGAACCCTATATTGAGATATGGCCGGATGTTGAATATATTAGCGCTGCTGCCGGGAGTATTCCTTTCAATTTGAGTTCAAACACTGATTGGGAAATTAATGAATCCTATGGATGGCTGTCGATGAATCCTGCAAGTGGCGTAGGAAATGCAGTAATTACTGTCGATTATGAGCAAAATGCAACAGGCACTCCCAGGCAGGCAGTAGTAACAATAACGGCCAACGGCGGAACACTCAGTGTTGATTATACCATTTCTCAGGAGACCTACTATACACACCAGGTATCGATTCCCGGGGGCTGGTCAGGACTGTCAAGTTACATCAGGCCGGTTGAAACCGGAATCGAAGATGTAATGTCGCCAATATTGCCTGATTTCACCATCTTACAAACCATGGTTGAAATATATTACCCGGCAGGAGGCATCAACACCATCGTTAATTGGGATTTGCAATCAGCCTATAAGATCAAACTCAGCAATGCTTCGGTGCTGGATATTTTGGGCGTGGAAGAGAACAACAAGACTTTCCTGCTCGATGGAGGTTGGAATCTGGTGCCTGTGATAAGCAATATTGCGGTTGACGCCGAAACCCTTTTTGCGGGCAGCGATTATCGAATTATAAAGGATGTTGCCGGACCTGGCATTTTATGGCCCGATTACGGCATTAAAACACTTGGGGTATTTGTACCCGGCAAAGCATACTTTGCATTGATGAATTCGTCAGGATCAGTAACCTTCCCACCAAATGCAAAAAACGCAGAACCCGTTTATATTCCCGAAATAAAAGTTCCGGCAAATCCCTGGACGGATAATACTGCAGGGCCTTCAACACATGTAATCGCCCTTTTAGCCCAGGGTTTTTCTGGCGTATTGGAAGGTGATTTGATCGGTTTGTTTGCAGAAGATGGAAATTGCTATGGTATTTCTGAAATCCAATCACTGTCACAAAACACAGTAATTTCAGCTAATGCTGATGACCCTTATACAAATGCTCAGGATGGCTTTGTGAGTGGAAATCATATGGGCCTGAAACTTTTCAGATCTAGGACCGGTGAGGTGTTCGAGGTAAATGCCGTTTGGGATGATCAGCAGCCCAACACCAGTTTTTTCTCAAATGAAGGTATTTCTGTTATTTCCGGTTTTAAAGTTTCCACTTTGGGCTTGAGTGATGCGTTGACAAATGGAATCAGCATATATCCCAATCCAACCAATGGTACTGTTTGGATTACTGGTATCCGGGGATACCATGAAGTGACTTTGATGAACAATACAGGAATGATTTTATTGACGCGCGAAAACAATGAGCAGGATAAAACCTGCATCAATATGTCCTCATTAAGCAGTGGCATTTACCAGGT
>JABMQA010001069.1 GCA_013203545.1 Bacteroidota bacterium | reverse complement strand
GTTAACAGTTTGGTACGAACTGTTGACTTTTGGTTTTGTTAAGGTTACGAAGGGTTATGTGAAATAAAAAAGGCGGGATGTTTTAGCACCCCGCCTCATATTATAACTCGCAATTTGTATGAATGGTTTTTTTTACTCGGGTAAGCCGCTTGCAGTAAAATCATAAGGCTGAATTTCTGTTTGAGGAATTTGCACAGTTATAAGCCACGGCGCAAAAGTATAACCATCTATTTCAGGAATAATAGAATAAGAACGATTTTGTAAACCTCCAAATGCATAATAGCCTTCTAAATTTGTAACAGTCCCTTCCAGATCAACCAGGCCACATGAATAAATATTAAGGATTACCTCTACACCTTCCTGAACATCTCCTGTAACATAACCATAAATTGTATCTGCATCACACACATCTCCCGTGCTGTCGCCATCTACATCTTCCTGATTCGGGTTGACAACATTTGGACAGTTGTCCTCCAAATCCACGATACCGTCACCATCAGCATCCGGCAACTGCTCAAAGAAAAAGATAGAACTTGAAGTATAGGGATACGGTTTTGAAACGCTCGTATCAAAAATTACTGCAACAATATCCATATCGCCGTCTTTATCAATATCAACAATTTCCGCTTCACCTGGCATGCACTGCAGATCCTGATAAAGAGTCGCTCTTTTAAACGTCAAATTAGAGCCATCCTTTTCACCCGCTTCATAATAGTAAACAACACCTTTGCCGTCACCGGGGACGACGATATCTTCCTTATCATCCCTATTAACATTACCGGCTCGAACCATTCCCGGAGAGCCCTGATCATAGAAACTGCCCCTTCTGTCAACCGCATAGACATCAGCCCACACATTCGGATCCAGATAGGGTTTTGTTTTGTTGGCCGGGTCGTCTAAAGCAAAATTAGGGTCACCTGTCTCAATTGCTACAGAAACCCAGTCATTGGTATTTACGGGATCTCCTGAATTACTGCCCAACCCTGGAATTTCCAAATAGTAGATCCCGGAAGGCCATACTTTGTTACCGGCATTGTCACTGTTTTGATGGTTGTGGTTACTTACCACCAGTTCATCCGTACCATCGTTGTCAATGTCTGAAATTACAATCTCCATCGCCTTACCCATGGGGTTTACCGAAGTATACCAGTTATCTATTGTATAACGGTTCCACAGAACATCCGGATTTGATTGAAGTGCAACAGGCCCGGGATTTTCAAACCAAACCAGAGAATCTCCTAATGGCCCGGCCAGAATCTCGCAACTCATCATACCCGTGGTAATGAGAAACTGAGGAACGATCAAATCCAGATCACCATCTTCGTCCACATCATACGTGACAAAAAGGGAACCACCGCCAGTACCGATATCATGTTTGTTATAGCCGGTGGTACCGTTATCATAGGTTCCGTCCCCGTTATTTTTTATCCAGCCAATCCACTGATCCCAGCTGGTTGTTATGATATCCTCATGTCCGTCACCATCAAGATCAACGAATTGCGCCCGGTGATAGCTGTTTGTACCCGATGAATCTTCGAAAATCGTTTCACGTGTCCAGTTAGAAGTGTCGGTAATGGTTCCACCGCCGTTTTTTAGACAGTAAATCCCGCCAGGATCTGTTCCGAAAAAGAACTTGTCCATAACAATTATGTCCAGATTTCCGTCTCCATCCAGATCTTTTACAATGGTTTCATTAGGAAAATAAAAAGTATCGTCTATAATTGTCTGAACCCAGACGTCCTTGTTGCTGCCGTCCCAGGTAAAAAGCGCAACCGACCCGTCAGCAGTCGTTGGATTAGAATCAGGACCAACACCTGAAGTTGATATAATATCAAGTATTCCGTTACTGTCGATATCTTCAATAGTTATATATGATGCACCAATAAATCCCGGAACGTCAGGCAGTACAGGCTGCGGTGTGGTAATACCGGTTACCGTATGCCGTGTAAACTTGTCTGCAATTGTCTGGTCTTCTAACACAATTACACCCTGAGCAAAAACTGACTGACTGCCGAGCAGACAGAGCACACCCAAAACCGCCATTATAAAATCCGTAAATTGTTTTAAAGCTTTTTGTTTCATAACTAACCCTCCTTTGTTTAATTAATGATTTTAGTTTATATAAAGATTATTAATACGTTCTCTGCAGGTTTGTAATTGAAAACATATTGGTATCAAGCTCAACAGAAACCCCTTTCATCTCGCTGGTGCTGTGCCCGCCATGGATCCGCTGATAATCTACAAAGACCGACCCCATGATATTATTCTTGGTTTCACCCTTGGCCGTCTGATTATTACCAGTATTCTGCATAAAACACTTCCAAAAACGGCCCTTCTGATCATAAATCTCTGTCCATAAAATAATATAGGTCTCAGGATCAACATACCAGACCCGCTTGCTGTACAGATAGTTCGGGTCCTTACTGATAACATCCACCACCAGAGTGTTCAGACGTTCCAGCATCAGGTCGTTTGACATGATCTGCCCGTTTGGTCGATTGAATTTTGATGTATCCTGGTGCCGGCAGCACAGCAGGTCTTTTTTACCTTTATACTCATAAGTATTCCGTTGAATATGACCGTCCCAGAAAAATTCATCATCATAGCAAAGGTCCGTCCCATCAATGGAATCTGTCCTATGCGTTGTAGACAGACGGCGAATACGCCTAAACTGGGCATACCAGAAATAGGTCACATCATCTTTAGCCGAATCCACAAATCTCAAATTATAGTAACGCGTATTAATGAACTCGGGCGGTTCATACATATGAACAAAAGTGCCACGGAGAATCCCTTTTTTAGTGGATAGAACCGGTTTGGGATCTATTTCGGTCCGATGCATAAAAGTCAGGTACCATTGTTCCTGTTTGCTAGTCCGTTCGGTTCTCTGTTTTGGATTGATATTCGGTCCATCCCGCATAAAATGTTCGGTATCCCCGTGGTTGTTAAAATCCACATTCCAGGCAATCTCAAGCCCTGTTTTCGGGTGAGGATAAGGTATTCCCGCAATATCCCCGTAATTGGCGATGGAACCATCCGGATGGGTCTTAACCAAAGGGGCATATTTTTTAGTTGCTTCGATCATGCCTTTTGTTTCGATGATCTGATTGTACGGTAAGATAATGGCTGTAATGTTTTCACCCGGAGGCGCTCCCCACTTTTCAGGGTTTTTATAAATATCCACATAGGACTCAGGCAGATATTCAGACACCTGATTAACATTTTTAGTATCAATTGTTTTTCCCGACCATGTTTTTTCCCACTCCCTGACCTTTGCAAGCTCTTTTGCAGAATAAGCCGAAACCGGATACTGCACCTCTTCAGCTGACAGTGTTTCAGAAAACAATGTAAGAAAAACAACAAAAGCGGCCATAAAACTTAAAACCATATATTGCGTTCGCATGTTTTTCATTAAAGCATCCCCCTTTAAATATATTAATTATAATTACCACTCATAGGTAAGTTTCAATATTACGCTGTCCTTGTGGTCATACACACTGTGGGTATAATCATTTTTTGCTCCGCCATAAAGGCAGAGACCTGTTTCAAACGACCAATGCTTGCCGGGAAAATTGTATCTTACCGCAGGCATCACAAACCATTTACCAATTCTGGGTTTGTAGTAGGAGTTGAACACAAAAGTCCAGACATAATTAAACATCGGCTGCATGCAAAATACCGAAATACTGTCGGCGATGGAATCCCCCCGGCGATGATACCGTGAATTCTGGATCAGATCATACTCATCCTTGAAAATTTTTTCAAAGTAATAGGTTATGGTCATTTCAAACTGTTTTCCCGTACAGATCCGGCTCTGGGTAAATCCGGGAATATTATATTTCTGATAGAATTTTACCGCACCTCCCAAAATATTTTTTCTTGCCATCCCATAGGTAGCAGCGGCATCCCCGTTGGTCCCGAGATTAAACGGGGAATGGATATCATAATACCATTCTACGGTAAGGGTAGACCCGCGGAGCAGTCCGCCGCTTGTCATACATTTTTCAAAGGTACCCCCCACAATCTGGTTCCGTTTATATTTAAAAACCCTGTAACTGGGCCAGTCACCCACCTCCTGCCAGGGCAATATATTTCCAAAAATATACTGTTCCATGAAGGGTCCGACAGCCTTAGGATCAATAATAGGAGCTCCGTTTATTGAATTATAATAGATCAGGCTCCAGTCAATATCCCAGGTATACCCGCTGAGCTTGAACCCGAATTCATAATTGTTTGTACTCCATTGCGGCGCATCTCTGCGGGCTTTCTCAAACTGCCAGTGCATAAAAGAGGGGTCTGAATCAAATGGGTTGTTCATGTGGAGCGGGGTGCCGTAATGACCGCCGCCGTCAAGGGGAAGAAGATCCTGTTTAAAGTCGCCGGGATTGAATATCGCTTCCACGCGGAGATTACCCGGAAGCGGGGTCTGATAGAAAATACGGATCATAAATATGCCGCGTTTGAATTCTTCCCACTTGTCTACGCCGAACATGGCGTGGCGAAGATCAACGGGATTAACCACATCTGCGGCCCGGTCCACATCAAGGTTCCCCCACACCACAATCTGCTTTCCAATTCTGACCTGCAGGGGGCCGCTGATAAAATCAAAATATGCCTCGTTCAGAACATCCTCATCAAAATCCCTCGGCGACACATAATCTTTTTTAAACCGGTGATCCATCGACCGTCCATATTGGTCGTCAATTCTGGGCGCAGCTTCATACCACCACTTTAACCCGGTAAAAAAACGGATGGTCAGATCCTGGCTCTCCTTTATGCTGTAAAGCGCCTCAATACCGGCACTTGTCTTCAGGAAGTCAAAGTTCGTATCATGATATTCCGCCTCCCGGTCCTGCATGCTGGTTCTGTAGAAAGCCACTTCCTTTACATAACCGTTTAAAGTAAGCTTTTCATCAAACAGCTTTACCGTTGCAAAGGCACTCTCTGCCGCAAGCATGGAAAACACAAGTCCCAGACTAAAACATACCAACTTTTTGATTTTTAGATTCATAATTCCCTCCTTTTTAGTTATGTTTCTAAATCTTTATTTAAAGGAAATATTGATTCAGACTTCCCTGAAAGACATATTCCTGTTAAGAAAAGAAGGTATACTGAAGTGGACCCCAAGTCAAGGACAATTTTCTTTTAAGCTAAGGTGTGCTTCATTTTTGTCTTTTAACCACTTATTCATGCTGCCTTTTGGGCAACTTTCTCTCCCCAATATACCTCAGCAGGTGTTTTTCTTTTGAACGACTGATGGGGACGTTCAAAATTGTAAAACTGAAAATATTCTTTCAGTCCAGTAATTAATTCCGTCATAGTTTCAAACTCTTCAAGAAATATCTTTTCATACTTTACTGATCGCCATAAACGTTCTATGAAAATATTATCCAGATAACGTCCTTTACCATCCATACTAATCTTGATACCTTCTTCTTTCAGTGCGCCAGTAAAGGCACTACCGGTATATTGTGAACCTTGATCGGTGTTGAATATCTTAGGGCTGTTATGCTTGCGCAGGGCACTCTTCAGCGCATTCACACAGAAATCATCATCCATTGTTACAGATACCTCCCAAGACAGCACATAACGACTTGCCCAATCCATAACTGCCGTCAAATACACGAACCCATGATTCAACCGGATATAGGTAATGTCGGAACACCAGACCTGATCAGATTCTGTGATCGACAGTTTCTTCAGAAGATATGGATACACCTTATGCTCTTTACGTGGTGTGCTTGTATTCGGCTTGGGAGCCACAGATTCAATACCCATTAAACGCATCAGTCGTTGAACTCGTTTGCGGTTTACAGGAAACCCTTTGCGGTTCAAATAATCCCTCATCTTTCGACTCCCGTAAAAAGGATGTTTGAGAAATTCTTTGTCGATAAGTCTCATTATCTCTAAATTTGCATTATTTTCAGGAGTGATCCCCCTGGGCCGGTAATAAGATGACCGTGGCAGCCTAATCAAGTTACACTGTCTGCTGATACTAAGATTTGAATCTTTTGGATCTATGCATTTTATCTTCTTATTTATGCTCATCCCAGATAACCGGTCTTTTTTTTTAGCCAATCAACTTCGATCTGTAATTGCCCTACCTTTTTATATAAACGATCTTGTTCAACCTCTTTCTTCTCAGCCTCGTCGTCTTTCCCGTGTGTAAAAATATCAGGGGCTGCATCAAGTAACTGCTTCTTCCATCTACTTATTTGATTAGAGTGAATCCCATATTCTGAAGACAATTCAGATATTGTTTTCTGACCCTTTATTGCATCAAGTGCAATTCTTGCCTTCAATT
>JABMQA010001068.1 GCA_013203545.1 Bacteroidota bacterium | reverse complement strand
CTTTTATTCTTGCGATTAATTGAACAGGCTGTGATAACTGAACCTGTCTCATACAAAGAAATTATAAATCAAAATCACGGGTAATGATTACATACCCCATTTTTATTTAATGTATTGATTGAGATAGGAAATTCGGGTAAAAGTATTATGGAGGCAGATAGTGCCCAGATTATGCAATTTGCAACAATTGCTGTAAATGGACATGGAAATGCATCCGTTTATGCCCGGAACATACTGCTGGCCCTTGAACAGATTGAATATAACGAACCTGTAATTTTACCTGATCAAATGAAATCATTAGAGGCGTATGAAGAATTCCTGGATTTGATGGACACAAAACCTCCAATGAAAATCGAAGTCTACCCCAATCCTTCTGATGAATATGTAATTATTTCCTATAGTCTGGAAATGAAAAGGTCAGAACATACTATCCGCATTTCTGATATACATGGAAACAGCATCAAGTCAATCGTTACTAATGAAAGTAAGAATCAGATCCTTATTGATACCAGCAATTGGATTCCTGGTGTATATATTGTAACTTTGGAAACGAATGGGAAGATCATTGGAAGTACTAAATTTACAATCATAAAATAACAACACAATTGCCCCCGGCCTAACAGGCCGGGGGCTTCATTAATCTCATTGGGAATGAAAACAATAGCACTGGTTGCCGTCTGGTTGTTAATTACATTAAATTCTTTCGGGCAAAAGTGGGAACATATATATGGTTATCCCGGTACAGATGAATCATTCAAAGATTTAATTGAATTTTACGACAAAGGATATTTAATAAGTGGAAGTTATGAGCAGGAAGAAGGAAACTGGCTGATTAAAACCGATATCAATGGAAATCAGCTATGGGATAAAGTGCTAAAATGGGATAATGTGACAGTATTCAGGTCAAATTTGGCTCAGGATAAATGGGGAAACACGATACTTGCCAGTGTTGTTAGCGGTGAACCAATGGGATACTGGCCCATGATTACCAAACTGGACTCCTGTGGTGAAAAAGTATGGTGCAGGGTGTTCCCGAATTTCGATTATGAATTTGGATGGTATAATGATGTTTTGGTACTTGAAAATCAAGACATCGTTGCATTGGCTTTTTTCGAGACTTCTGCCGGAAATTTCGATCAGGTATTTTTGGATCATATCGATTCCGGTGGAAATTTACTGTGGCGGCAGGTTTATGCCTCACAAGATAACTATCCCCATATCAGATCAGCCAGTGGAGATGGTATCAAGAAATATGGTAATAATTACATGATTCATGGACATTGTTATTACCCATACCCTTCAAACCTTGCTCATGTTTATCAGCGACCCCTGTTTATTATGCTCGATAGTCTTTTTAATGAGCAATGGATCATACCCTTTGGCGTAAGCGATTTGATTGTTGGCAAGGGATTCCATACAATTGCAATGAATGACTCGGTTTTTATGGGAGTTGGTGTGCGAAGGTTAGGCGGGTTAAACCAAAACTCATTAATGATGTATTTTAATGATGCAGGCGAGGAGATTTCTTATGTACAAATACCAAATAACAATTTTCCTCCTGGCTTAATTTCAAATCAGATCCATGATATAGCCTGGATAAATGATAGCTTGTTACTCGCTTCTATGAATTTTGGTTTTGAAGATGCAGATTGGCCATGGGGTGAAGCAATCATTGACACAGCCGGAAACATATATGATTATGAAATACGTTTACCAAATTCAGCAGGATGGACAACATTGGTTAAGACATTTGATGACAAATATGTAATAGGTGCCAGTCTTCATGAAGCCAAAACCGATTGGGACATTTACATGTATAAAATAAATGAAGAATTGGAGCAGGACACCATTTATCCCGGGAATTACACTTATGACAGCTTGTGCCCCTATCCCATAAAATCCGGAATCATTGATATTTCGGATTGCATGGTTGTTACAGATATTGGGGAATCACCCGATCTGGAAGAGTATCTCCGAAATCAGCAAACAATTGGGATAAAAGCTATTCCCAACCCTTCAAATACAGGGGAGGTGCTGCTGGAATTTGAGAATACGGTGATGCTTCCTGCTTCACCCCCCTTAATCCCCCCTCGAGGGGGGACAGGACCGTCGCTGATAGTTTATAATATGTTGGGGAAAAAGGTACACGAGGAGAGGGTATACCGTTACCAAGGGGCTACCCACATCGACGTAAGCACCTGGCCGGAGGGGATGTATGTGGCCATCATTTCAAGCAATGGGGAGGTAAAGGGGAAGTGTAAGGTTTTGG
>JABMQA010001067.1 GCA_013203545.1 Bacteroidota bacterium | reverse complement strand
TTATTTCTCCATCAATTTTTGGAAAATGCTTAAGGGTACTTTACCATTTAAAAATGTGCTGCCAGTTCAGATAATTCCCGATATTTGTGGCTTAAAGAAAACCAGGGGGTTGAAGATGAATGTATTTATTCTAAATACCGGAAGATGTGGCTCCCACACTTTCGTAAAGGCATGTCAACACATATCGAACTTTTCCAGTGCACATGAATCAAGGGCCAAGCTAATCGGTGAAGAACGTTTCAATTATCCCGACATGCATATTGAAGCGGATAACCGGCTTTCATGGTTATTGGGGAGGCTGGATAAGCAATACGGGAACAATGCGTTGTATGTCCATTTAAAGAGAAACACCAACGATACTGCAGAAAGTTTTGTAAAGCGTTATCATTTTGGAATTATCAGTGCATACAGAAAAGGCATTCTCAAAGGATTGCAGGACGAAACCGCTTCTGCCTTATCAGTCTCATTGGATTATTGCCATACTGTTAATAGCAACATCGGGTTGTTTTTAAAAGACAAAACCAATAAGATTGGATTTGACCTTGAAAATGCAAGACAGGATTTTAAAAGATTCTGGGATTTTGTTGGCGCCGAAGGAGATATTGATGCTGCTCTATTGGAATTTAGTACTTATTACAACGCGTCAAAACCACCCCCAAATAATAATAAAAAGACATTACCACTTCCAATGAGGGTATTGAGAAAAATGGGTAGGCTGATTGTTAAATTGCCCGATTTCGTTGAGAATGCGTGACAATATACACCCCCCTCTCTTTTTCTGAAATTCTTCGGATCATTTCTAAGCATTCAATGTTGTTCACCAGATTAACAAATCCAGTTCGTTCAAGAAAAAATGAGAATTTACCTGGTTCCTTTTTTTCTTGCAGGAAAAGATTATTATTTGGATATTTGCAGGTTAACAATATGTTATTACACACAAGGAGACAAATGATCGTCACAGCACAAGAATCAAAAAGGAAGCGTTTTTATGAGGTTGATTTTGATGTCCTTTCACATGGCCCAAAATCAATGGTCACAAAAATGCTATACAAACCCGGAGATAACGTTCCTTTCCACAGTCACCCTAACGAACAAAGTGGCTATGTGATAAGCGGAAAGTACAGGATCAAATTCTCAGACTATGACCAGGAGATTGGGCCTGGTGATAGTTATTCAATTCCAGCTAATATTGTACACAGTATCAAAATCATAGAAGCTGGAGAGGTTTTGGATTTCTTTACCCCGCTCAGAGCGGATTATTTATGAATGTGGATAAAAAGGACGTCCAATATGGTGCTCAATCCGAAGACCAATAACCTTAACTTGTGCGCCTCATTACAACTTACAAGTTTAATATGAATAAATGACAAGGAGATAAATATAATGAGTGAAAAAAGTAAACACGTCTGCCCCGTTGAAATTGCCGGTGGCCTCGATAACAGGATGCGCAGGTGGGCACAAAATCCACGAAAGATTTTAGGCCCCTATATTAAAAAAGGGATGGTAGTTCTGGATGTTGGTTGTGGCCCTGGCTTTTTCTCCATCGAAATGGCTAAAATGGTTGGCGAAACCGGTCGGGTTATCGCTGCTGATTTGCAGGAAGGGATGCTTCAGAAAATTAGAGACAAGATTAGGGGAACTGAATTTGAGGACCGTCTAACAATTCATAAGTGCGATAAAGACAAAATAGGCCTGTCGGAGCAGGTTGATTTAATTCTGTTGTTCTACATGGTTCATGAGGTTCCCGATGTTGAGTCCTTTTTAAGTGAAATAGAATCACTTCTAAAACCGGGAGGCCTTGTTTTTATAGTGGAACCACCGTTTCATGTTTCGAAAAAAGCATTTGAAAATACCCTCAAAATTGCCGGGGATAATGGCCTCACAATTACTGAGAGACCAAAATTATTTCTCAATAAGGCGGCAATTTTACAAAAATAGTTACCTAAATCATTAACATTATCAACCCCCCTTACTGCAATTAACATTTAGAGCTTCGGAATATTCACTGTAAGTTTGCTCCTTTCACTGGTTTTATCTTAGGTTTTTATATTCTGTTTTCTGCATTTGTTATTTTATTTGTAAATTTGAAGGCTACGGACCGTTAACAATCAAACGCCTCCGTTGTGCTACAAAAAAAATACAAACCTAACATGGAGATAAATATCATGAAAATAAAGTTACTATTATGTTTTTTGATGATTTCATCCACGCTCTTTCCACAGTGGAGCCGCACCAACGGGCCGGAGGGAATCTCAATCAGTTCATTGACAAATATCGGGGGCACGATCTATGCCGGAACTTCCGTTGACGGGATTTGCGTCTCAAATGATGACGGCTTGTCGTGGATTCCCATGAATACAGGGATCGAGGCATATGAGGTAAAATCGGTGGTAAGTAAATCCGGATACCTCTTTGCCGGAACCTTTGGTTATGGCGTTTTCAGATCACCCGATGGAGGCCAGATCTGGTATCCTCCAACCACCGGCGAAAACCTTGGCGTAACATCGATGATCGTTAGTGGGGACTACATCCTGGTGGGAACCATCAGTAAGGGTGTTTACCGTTCAGCGGACAATGGCGACACATGGGAGCCCACCATCCTCACCACATCGAGCATCAGTTCCATGTGTGTTACAGGTGAGCTGATTATCGCATCATCCTATGGTTACACCTATGGCTCTACAGACCATGGTGAAAACTGGTTTTACATTGATGACCTGGAAGGCGGTGGCGTATTGTCCCTGTATTGTAATGGAGACCTGATCATTGCCGGAGCCGTTAATGAAATCCACAGATCTACCGATCATGGCAATACTTTTACAACCATTCCCATCAGTTTCACATTCGGCATTGTCAACATTTACGAAATCACCGCCATCGAATCCATGCTGTTTGCAGCCACTTCATACGACGGCATCTATCAATCACTTGATAACGGTACAACATGGGCGCCTGCAAATGAAGGTATGGGTCCGAACGATGCCCGTGCACTTGTTGTCAGCGGAGCCTCCACCCTGCTTGCCGGCACCAATTACACCGGAATGTACAGATCGACGGATTTTGGTAGCAACTGGAACAAATCCAATGATGGCTTTCCGGCCGGATCAACCATCGCAACGCTCCTCGCAAACGGAACCACACTTTTCGCAGGTACCCGTGGAGACGGTATCCACAGAACCACCGACAATGGAATCTCATGGACGAAACTTACAGGAACCAATGACACCATTAACTACTCAGCCGTTCAGGGCATGTGCATCAAAGATAATGTGATCTATGCAGGTACACGACTTCAATTTAGTGCAACAGTTTATAAATCCGCTAACAACGGCCAAACCTGGGCCCGATGTGGTTCGGGGATCCCATCAGGAGTTTCCTTTATTACGGGCATGGCAACCAGCGAAAATAACATCGTGGCAAGCACCGACGAAGGTATTTATTATTCACCGGATGATGGCGCCAACTGGTACCTTGCAAATGCGCCCACTCAGCACGTGCCCTCCATTTCTGCCAGTGGAGGTTATCTTTATGCTGCTGTACCCGGGATAGGTATTTACAGGTCACCCGATAACGGTGTCAACTGGATTGTGGTACTCCAAAGCCCTGGAGGTGATTACATGGAGGTGGCCTCAATTGATAATTATGTATTTGCCGGTACATTCTTCAACGGCGCCCGATACTCAACCAATTATGGGTCGTTGTGGTATACAAGTTCGGGCTTCTCCGGCGACGCTTCCGTATTTGCCCTGGGACCGGTGGGTGACGGAATGGTCCTGGCAGGCACCGACCAGTCGCCATATTGGATTTATGCTTCCTTCGACAACGGTATTTCCTACGAACCTTACAGCGATGGATTGTGGAAAAATTCACCGGTTGAGTCCTTTACCGTTAATGATTCGTTTATGTTTGCCGGTGCGGATTACAACGGGGTGTGGCGAAGGTTACGACCGGGTTTGGTGAATGTGCCAACAGAACCAATTTTACATCATACATTTCATCTCACTCAGAATTTCCCAAATCCCTTCTACCCTTTCACTACAATTCGATATGCTATTCCGGATGCCGGTGAGATTAAATTGGAAGTTTTTAACATATCAGGCGAAAAAGTATCCACACTTGCCAGTGAATATAAAGAAGCAGGGAATTATGAAGTAACCTTTGATGCCACTGAACTTTCCAGTGGAATTTATTTCTACAGACTTGAGACACGTTTATCTACCTCCGTTAAAAAAATGATTCTCCGGGAATAACCTTTAACGGGACCCGCCTTTTTTATACCTTTGGTGATAAAATAATTCCTGATTTTTATGAAAAAGCTAACGCCACTATTCCTAACGGCATTTATCCTGATTACCACTTCATGCAACCAACAGGTTAATAATGGACAGGACAAACAGCAGAAAAGCGCAGAAGAAAGCACTTTTGACCTGGATGACCTCCACCGGCGGACCTTCAATTTCTTCTGGGACCTTGCCGATCCGGTCAGCGGACTCACACCTGACCGGTGGCCTACCGAATCGTTTTCGAGTATTGCTGCCATGGGCTATGGGTTAACTGCTTATATTATCGGTGTGGAACATCAATATGTTACCCGTGAAGAGGCAGCAAACAGGGTACTGAAAACACTACGGTTTTTATGGGACCTTCCACAGGGGGACAACGAAACGGATGTTGCCGGTTACCAGGGGTTCTATTACCATTTTCTGGATATGCGAACCGGAATGCGGTTTAAAACTGTTGAACTCTCAACGATTGATACGGGTTTACTGATGGCTGGCATTTTATCCTGTCTTACCTATTTTGACGGAGACAGCGAAACCGAATCAAAGATCAGAAAACTGGCCGATTCCCTGTACCGGCGTGTTGAATGGGATTGGTTTCTAAACGACAACGATTTGCTTTCGATGGGATGGCATCCCGAAAAAGGATTCCTTAAAGCTGAATGGAGTGGTTACAACGAAGCCATGATCCTCTATATCCTGGCTCTGGGCTCACCCACGCACCCTGTCCCCGGTGTATGCTGGAAAAACTGGACCCAAAATTACCTGTGGGCCGATTTCATGGGTTACGAACACGTAAATTTCGGGCCCTTGTTTGGACACCAATTCTCCCACATGTATATTGATTTTAGAAAAATACAGGATGAATACATGAAAGAGAAAGGTATCGACTATTTTGAAAATTCAAGGAGGGCTACACTAAGTAACCGTGCTTATTGCGTGGAAAATAAAAAGGGCTTTGTTGGTTATGATGAAAACATATGGGGTCTTACTGCTTGCGACGGGCCGGCAAACATGACCCGAAAGGTTGGTAATGAACCTGTCAAATTTCACACTTACTGGGCCCGTGGTGTGGCATCCAATTACCTGAACGATGACGGAACCATCACACCAACTGCTGCAGGAGGATCAATACCCTTTGCCCCTGAAGTTTGCATTCCCGCCCTGCAGGCCATGTACGACAGGTACGGTGAACATTTATACGACAAATACGGATTTAAGGACGCCTTTAACCCTACCTTTATAGATAACGGTAAAAACAAAAACGGATGGTTCGATACGGACTATCTCGGACTGGACCAGGGACCTATCCTGATTATGCTCGAGAATCACCGGACAGGATTGGTCTGGGAAATCATGAAGAAAAATCCTTACATAATTTCCGGACTGAAAAAGGCCGGATTCGAAGGCGGATGGTTGGATGAAACCACACCCTGACATACAATTTTATGTGTGATTTATTTTAGATGGTTGGTTCAACCAAGCCCCTTAATCGTTAACTTTGTCTGTTTTTAAGCCCTGCCTTTGGGTAAGTGTTAATCAGGAAATTAAATTTCAAACTTAAAAATAAAAATATGAAACTAAAACTTTTACTCTTTTTACTCCTGTCGGTCTGCATTGTTCAGGCCTATGCACAGGAAAGAACTGTTACCGGTACGGTTTCCGATGGTAAGGAAGGTACCACACTTCCTGGTGTAAACATCGTTATCAAGGGTACGGTAACAGGTACGGTTACCGACTTTGACGGTAATTATTCGTTAAAAGTAATCAGCACTGCTGTACTCGAATTCTCCTACATTGGTTATGAACCACAGGAAATTGTAGTGGGTGATCAACCGGTTATAGATGTTGCTTTAAATCCCACTGCTGCTTTCCTCGATGAGGTGGTGGTAGTTGGATACGGCCAGTTATTTAAAAGCCAGATTGTGGGATCCATTTCCAAAATCGAGGGTAATGAGATTGCCAGCGTTCCCGTATTGACGGCAGCACAGGGTCTGCAGGGTAAGACTTCAGGCGTGCAGGTTGTCTCTTCGGGTAAGCCGGGTGCTCAATCCGACGTAAGAATAAGAGGTATCAGTTCCGTTACCGGCGATGCCAATCCAATTTATGTAGTTGACGGTGTCATCACCAAAGACATCACCAACATCAATACGTCCGATATCAAATCGATGGAGATACTCAAAGATGCTTCCTCCCAGGCGATTTACGGTAGCCGTGCCGGGAATGGTGTTATCATCATCACCACCAAGGCCGGTGAGGCAGGTAAAATGAAGATAAACTTCGATTCCTACGTTGGTTTCAGATCCATGACATCCAAAGTTAAAATGGCCGATGCCAGAACTTACGCGGAATATACCAACGAAGCCAGGGCTTACGACGGGCAGGAACCGTTATTTGATCCTGATACGTTGAGATACGACACCGACTGGTTTGACGCTGTGACACGGAATGGGCTAATGAATAATTACAATCTCAGCATACAGGGCGGTACCGAAAAGGTCACCTATTATTTCAGTGCAGGTTATTTTACCGATAATGGTATTATCAAAGGAAATGACTATTCACGGTATGTTTTTCGCCTGAGCAACGATTTCAAACCGGCCAAATTTATCAAACTTGGTTATAACCTGAACCTCAACGTATCTAAAAACAATAACAAACCCAATGTTTTTGAGGATGCCTACCGCATGGCACCCACTGCACCGGTTAAATACGAAAATGGAGACTGGGGATACCTCCAGGCACTAAGTGTTGCCAATCCCGTAGCCAGACTCGAATATCACAATGATATTTTTAAACAATTGCGTTTAGCGGGAAATATTTATGCCGAACTCATGCCCATCGATGGAATCACATTCCGAAGTAGTTTTAATTTCGATAACTACAATAACAACGGAACCATTTATGTGCCCGAATACTATATCTGGAGCGGACAGCAAAATGACATTTCCCAATTGACCATTTCGAACAGCAGGGGCTTTGAGTATATTGCCGACAACAACCTCAATTTTATCAGAAATTTTGCCGGCTCCCACGACGTAAACTTCACCATTGGATATTCAGCCGAACGCAATAAATCGAATTATACGTACGGCTATGTAACGGATGTCCCGGATCAGATCAATCTATGGTACATCGACCAGGGTGATCTGACCACCGCGACCAGTGGAAGCAGCGGGAATCTGAATACCAGGGCATCGGCTTACGGAAGGCTGACTTACACTTACAACAGACGTTACAGTATCAGTGGTTCGCTTAGACGTGACGGCTCAAGCAATTTCCCCGTTGATCAAAAATGGGGCACATTTTATTCGGTTGGCGCCACATGGCTGGTTACCCAGGAGGAGTTTATGAGCAGCCAGAAAATATTTGATGAATTGAAGGTTAGGGGCAGCTATGGAAAGGTTGGAAATGATAATATTGGCAACCTGAATGTGTTGACCGGGATTGGCGTAACGATTCTGAATAACTATTATGCGTTTGGTGAGAGCGGGGTCAGTCCGGTGCAGGCTATTACTTTCAACCAGATCAAGGATGCATTTGCCACCTGGGAACCTACCAAAGGTTACGATATCGGAATTGAATTCCTGACACTTAGCAGGAGGTTAAGTGGTGAAGTCGGATTTTACAATAAGCTGACAAATGCCTACGTGAACGTATCATTACCTTCAACGGTAGGCGATGCCGATAAAACAGTTTTCTCACAAGCTGCAGAAATCAGAAACAAAGGTGTAGAACTCGGATTGAACTGGTCGGACAAAATCTCGAAGTCAATTACCTATTATGTAGGAGCCAATCTTACCTTTAACAAAAACAATGTTGAATCGGTTAAAGGAAACCTCCAGCTTAAAGGCGGTAGCCTCGGAAATGGAGAGGTGGTAACTTATACCGTTGAAGGGGAGCCTGTAGGTAGCTTCTGGGTATATGATGTTGAAGGTATTTACCAGTCGCAGGAAGAAATCGATGCTTCACCTCATTTTACAGGAGCCAAACCCGGTGATTTAAAGTATAAGGATGTAAATGAAGATGGCGTATTAAGCGAACTCGACCGAATTTTTGCCGGCTCGTACCAACCCAAATTTTATTATGGCATCAATGCCGGAATCAATTGGAAACAACTGGATTTTGGGATTGACTGTTACGGAAATGCAGGAAACAAAGTTTATAACGGCAAAAAAGGACTTCGCTTTGGTAATGACGAAATTGAAGAAGACAGGGCTTTGAACCGTTGGAGCGCAAACAACCCTAATGGTACCGAACCCAGGGCATCCAATTCCATCCCCAAGCCTTCAACTTACTTTGTTGAGTCGGGATCGTTTTTCAGGATAAACAATGTAACGCTGGGCTACACCATTCCCGCTGTTAAATGGCACATCACAAAACTCAGGTTTTATGTATCAGCACAAAATCCGCTTATCTTCAAAAAATACAGCGGCTTTACGCCGGAGTTACCGGGATCAGTTACGAGTTCGGGTATTGAGTTGAATATATATCCTGTAACTTCTACATATCTGGTTGGTGTCAATTTATCATTTTAATTTAAAATCAATTGGTCATGAAAAAATATAATATTTTAATCATTATACTTATCGCAACTGCATTCATCTTTAATGCCTGCGAAAAAGACTGGCTTAATCCGGCTCCCGAAAACCAGCTGGTGGTAACCGACTCAACATTTGTTTTACCGGAGAATGCCACCAAGTTTGTAAATGCATGTTATACCAATCTACTTACGTGGGAGGAGAGCGCATTCTCCTGGATGGGTGTTGCAAGTATCACATCCGATGATGCCGACAAAGGCAGCGATCCAGGTGACCTGGGCGCCGATAAAGACCAGATGGACGCCATAACCTACACGTCCACATCCCTTTCGGTTGGAGAGGTTTGGAAAGGTAATTACCAGGGTGTTTCCAATTGTAACCAGGCCATTGCCAATGTTCCAAAATTCGAAATCGCCGAAGATTTAAAAAACAGGCTTATTGGTGAGGCAAGGTTTTTACGGGCGCTCTATTATTTCAACCTTGTACGTTGTTATGGCGAGGTTCCACTTGTTGATAAAGTGCTCGACGCCGAAAATCCCGACGATCTCGACAAAGCCAACACCAGGGTGCCGGTTGACCAGATTTATACCTTTATTGAAGAGGACTTAAATTATGCCATCAGCGTACTCCCTGCCGGATATGATGCAAGTAATATCGGAAGGGCTACCAAAGGTGCAGCTACGGGATTTCTAGCCAAAGCAAAGATGTATCAGCAAAAATGGCAGGAAGCTTACGACCTGACTGAGCAAATCATCAACGGACAGGTTGGAAATTTCGCACTGGTACCTGATTATTCCACCATATGGCGCGAAATTGGCGAAAACAGCACCGAATCCCTGTTTGAAATCCAGGCAAGGATAGGCTTACCTGTTGCTGCAGTCCAGCAATACTGCTCACCACAAGGTGTGCGTGGCGGTCAGTTTTCATTTGTCGGGATTGAAGGGCGCGATACCTCCGCCGTTGGTGGATGGGGATTTAACACACCAAGCGAAGATCTTTTCAATTCATACGAAACCGGCGATGTCCGTAAAAAAGCCACCATCATATCGATTGGCGATACCCTGTTCGATCAGGTGATTATTGTTAATGCCGCAAACCAGCATTACAACTACAAATCGTATGTTAGCAAGTATCTTGAATCCTACAATGGAAATGACGACCGTACCAATAAGAATGTACGCATCTTAAGGATGGGCGAAATCTATCTTATCAATGCTGAAGCCGCCAATGAATTGGCCAATACGCCAAAAGCACAGGCTTCGATGAATGCCGTACGAAACCGTGCCGGACTTGGTAATACAACTGCTGCCTCCCAGAGCGACCTGCGTATGGCCATCTGGAAAGAACGCAGATGGGAACTTGCCATGGAATACGACCGTTTCTTCGACCTGATACGCCAGGGCCGTGCCGGAGAGGTGTTGCGTGCTCAAGGGAAGAGTTTTGTGGATGGAAAGAACGAAGTTTTTCCAATCCCCCAATCCGAGATCAGCGCAAGTGGTAATAAGCTAACACAAAATCCGGGATATTAAAAATTACAATTTCTTTTTGCATTCCCGGCTTACAGGTCGGGTATGCTTAATTTTATAGAATACACAATCAGCATAATAAATAATAACCACCCAATAATATGCGTAAAATTTACCCAATATTTATCCTTCCTATGATACTTTGTTTTACACAATGCAATGATAATCCAAAACCTGACAGGCAGGATGATACCATCAGCCAAAAAGTTGATTCGGTACTATCGCTGATGACCGCCGAAGAAAAGGTCGGTCAGATGAATCTGTTCACCAGCGATTGGGATGTTACCGGCCCCACGATGCGAAGCGGTTATAAAGATGACATCAAAAGTGGCAGAATAGGTGCCATTTTCAATGCTTTTGGCGTAAAATATCTTCGCGAACTGCAAAAAATGGCGATGAATGAAACACGAATGAAAATCCCTATCTTGTTTGGATACGATGTAATTCACGGATACAAAACCATTTTCCCGGTCCCTCTGGCACAGGCTGCCAGCTGGGATCTGGATGCAATCGAAAAATCGGAACGCATTGCAGCCATCGAAGCTACGGCCGAAGGGCTTAACTGGACGTTTGCACCCATGGTGGATATTGCCCGCGACCCGCGCTGGGGCCGGATTTGTGAAGGCTCAGGCGAGGACACCTGGCTGGGATCACAAATTGCCATCGCACGGGTAAACGGATTTCAAAACCATGATCTGAAATTAAACAACACGCTTGTTGCCTGTGCCAAGCATTATGCCGCTTATGGAGCTGCCATGGCCGGACGTGACTATAATACAACGGACATGTCGGACAGGACGCTGCGTGAAGTTTACCTGCCTCCTTTTAAAGCATGCGTGGATGCAGGGGTGGGAACCTTTATGACCGCTTTCAACGACCTGAATGGTGTCCCGGCTACCGGAAACAAATATCTCTTGCGAGATATCCTGAAAGGTGATTGGGATTTCAAGGGCTTTGTAGTTACCGATTATACCTCTATTGAAGAGATGGTCCTCCATGGAATTGTGACCAACGAAAAGGAAGCCGGTGAACTGGCCCTCAATGCCGGTGTGGATATGGACATGCAAAGCGCCAGCTATTACGATTATCTCTTGCAATCGCTGGAAGAAGGAAAAGTGACCATGGCTGAAATTGATGATGCCGTAGGAAGGATATTAAGAATAAAATTCATGCTCGGACTGTTTGATGATCCTTATAGGTATTGTGATGAACAACGCGAAAAGGAATTGGTGATGCACAGCGATCACCTTGATTTTGCCAGGAAGTTTGCTGCCAAATCGGTTGTATTGTTAAAAAATCAGGGTGACATCCTGCCATTGTCAAAAAGCGTGAAAAACATTGCGGTGATCGGGCCACTGGCCGACAGCAAAAGAGATATGCTGGGTTCGTGGTCGGCAGCAGGCGATGCCGAAAAATGTGTCACCATCATTCAGGGAATCAAAAACAAAGTCCCGGATGCCAACATATTTTATACAAAGGGTTGTGAGGTGGAAGGTAATGATCAATCAGGTTTCAG
>JABMQA010001066.1 GCA_013203545.1 Bacteroidota bacterium | reverse complement strand
GCATAAGATGTTAAAGAGTAGTGATATTTATTGGATTGATGTAAAATACTTTGATAGATTTATTAAATAATCAACCCATGACTATACGACTCGTATTTTTTGTTGGCAGCAATTCACACAGGTGATCCTGATGGGTTTAATCATAAATACTTCTTCTTGATCTTCTTTCGATAACTCCTGCTCACCACCAGTGGATCATTTATACCTTTCATGAAAAGTTTAATTGTATAGTTGCCTGATTATTCGAATTTCTCGATGAAGTTGATGTTGACTATGCAGGAGCGGTGAACACGGGTAAAATGATTGTAGGGCAATTTCTGTTCCCATGCTTTCATCGATCTTAGCATGATCCCATTCGGATTCCCGTTAATGATAAGTTTGGTATAATCCCCTAATGCTTTAATGATCACCACTTCATTTAATGGTATAAATCTGCAACCATTTAATATTGAAACAAACAAGCGGTCATCGTATTTCAGTTCGTCATCATCCCCTGCATCAAGATTGGTTTGGGCGAGCAATCTATGAATCGTTTTTTCCATCCGTTCGGGACTGATGGGCTTTAACAAATAATCCATGGCATTTACAGTAAAAGCCCTGATAGCGTATTGGTCGAAGGCTGTTACGAATATAATTTTACCGCAATAATCAATCTGGTCAAGTAAATCGAAACCGGTCTGCCCCGGCATCTGGATATCAAGAAACAAAACTTCTGGTGTTAGCTCCCTGATTTTTGAAATGGCCGCACTTACGCCATCGGCTTCTCCCACAACCTCTATCTCTTCAAATTCTGATAACAATAATCTAAGGTTGTTTCGTGCCAACCTTTCATCATCAATAATTAAGGCAGTAATTTTTTTTGTCATGATTATAAAATCATAAGGTTTTCAAAACAATATTAACAGTAACCTTATTAGCTACGGTAAGCACCTTAAATTCAAAATCAGCCCCGAATGTGTTTTCAAGGCGACTGTACACATTTTTTATCCCAACACCCTTTTGATCCATGATTTTATTCAGCTTGATTTCTTCACCCACCCAATACCCTGTATTTGAAATTTGAAGTAATAAACCGTTCAGTGTTTTTTTGGCAGCAACATTAATGGTCAGTGGTAGCGGGGATGTTTTCATACCATATTTGATGGCATTTTCAACAATGGGATGCAAAATGAATCCGGGAATTTTCACCTTCAAAGTGTCCGGATTAATATCATAGCTGATCTGTATTTTTTCTTCAAACCGGATCTTTTCTATATCAAAGTATTTTCTAATGATCTTCAGTTCATCCTCCAACTCAACCAGTAGTTTATTGTCAGATAGAAAGGAATATCTCAAAAAATCCGATAGTTTAAAGATCATCTCTTTTGCCATGGCTTTATCTTCATCCATGAGCGCATTGATCGAATTTAATGCATTAAAAAAGAAATGCGGATTCAGCTGGTACCTTAGCATAATGAGCCGGGCCTCACTATACAGTTCTTTGTTTCGTTCAGCGATCTTTTTTTGCTCATTCCAGTCGATCCAGAAATTAATAGAAAAGTAAAGCAAAGTCCAGGGCAAAAGCAACAAAAAATAATACATGCACCACCCTGGGATCCAGGTAAGTGATCCAAACACCTGCATTTTTTCTTTTACAACTTTCGGGCTCCAAAAAGGATAGCTTAATATCCAGTCAAGGGCCATCCATATTAATGCGAATAAAAGCGAATAGATAAGAATATTAATTGATAGAAGAAGAAGTGACATTTTTTTTTGTCGCAACCACCTATAAACACGCCATAAAAGTATTGAAACAAGAAAGCCTGATATAAAAGTGATTGATTTTAAGAAGGCTTCCATCATAGTTGCCGGACGGGCAGGGGTTACAAAATACAGATGGACAATTGCATATGTAATCCATCCTGTAATCTGTATAACCCAAAAAAGAAGGACTCTCTTTCCTGATGTTAAACCGGTAACATTTTCATGCTACACCTGTATATCTGCCATATGAATGAGTTTGACCGCAAATTGACGAAATTATCGGGAGAAATCAATGCACTTTATCGAATTATATGGTAACTCAAAGAATTATCGAACAATGAACCAGGTTTTTGTTAAATCTTTGAAACAGGATTTTAAAGAAAGAAAGGCCGCAAAATGGGAGTGACCTGACGAAGTTGTGTTACATCCAAAAAAGAAAATTAAAGCTTTCTGATCACATTAATTATCAAATACTTTACATCATGAGAATCCAACACAAATCCTTTCCTTTTTATTACGCATCTTTCCTGCTGTTCATGCTTCTTCCTGGTAACAACGAAATAATGGCGCAAGAAGTTCATCCCATGCTCGGTGGAAACGAAAATGGCTTAATAGCTTTTGAATCCGAAATCAATGGAGCAGGACTTGAATTTTTTGAAGTGTGTCTGATCAACCCTGACGGAAGCGGGCAATTGCAGCTGACTCAAAACGCTGTTTATGATGGTATGCCATGTTTATCACCGGATGGGAGTAAAATTGCTTTTATTTCGAATCGCGATGGCAATTATGAACTCTACATTATGGATATGGATGGGAGCAATCCACTCAGACAAACACAGAATAGCGCGTATGATTTTTCTCCATCATGGTCGCCGGATGGAAGCAAAATAGCCTTTTGTTCATATGCTGAAGGAAATGGTGACATATTTATACTGGATATCGACGGGGCCAATTTAACACCTTTAACCAACGATC
>JABMQA010001065.1 GCA_013203545.1 Bacteroidota bacterium | reverse complement strand
AGGCATGCGGACAATAGAGGCTTGTTATTCGGCAAATCGTTATCAGTCTGGGTTAATCCAAAAACAATAAAATATGCTGGTTCCTGGGAAAGACTAAGTTCTGTAAGCCGTCGGAAGGCTCATATGAAAACTATTCATGCCGTATGATGTAATTGCCGGAGCGGTAAATTCCTCTTTAAGCAAGATTTTACTGACAATATCCTTACTTAAAAACCTTAGGTTATCAAGTAATGCATCCATTGCATTTCTGGTAGTGTCTGTTTTGTTTCCCATAACAAAAATATTTTTATTTGATACAAAAATAAAAAAATGAAGCTTGCCTACTTCTCGGAAAATATTAATATCTGTGCGAGTTCGGAAGGCTCATATGAAAACTGTTCATGCCGTATGATGTAATTGCCGGAGCGGTAAATTCCTCTTTAAGCAAGATTTTACTGACAATATCCTTACTTAAAAACCTTACATTTTCAAGTAATGCATCCATTGGATTTCTGGTAGGGTCTGTTTTGTTTCCCATAACAAATATGATTTAATTTGTACAAAAATACAAAAAAGTTATTCATCTAACAACATTTCTTTAAATCAGTATAAAAAGTTCATTTGATGATTTCTTTGTACTTTTAGTGACGAAAATATAAAAACCAAATAAAAGGTAAATACATTCCAATGAAGAAGCCAGGCGATCCTGAATATGAAATATTACGTTATTACAAGCAAACACACTTTTTTAACCAGTGTCATGACAGGTTTCTTAAAGCCAGGGAAGCCGTTGGAGAGGTAAAGCATTTCTACCGGGTTGGCGGAACATCAGTGTGTTTGTCTTTCGCAGGGCAAATTATGGTTCCGCTGTTAAGCCCGGCATTGGAACACCTTCGAATACCGGAAACCAGATCCCCGGATCTCACACTTTGTATCTGGGATAGTGAATCAACTTCTGTAGAAATGGCCCCACCACCATGTACGGTTCATTCCTTTACTGACAGGGGTGACATCTGGGGGTTTAACAGCAGCCGGATCAAAACGGCATTTCACTGGATTGAGGCTTCAGTAAATGTAATGGATCTATATACCAATACCGGGGTTTTCTGGGTTAAATCAGCTAAAATGCTTCCTTTCTGGGTACATGCCTCACCGCTGCGCACGCTGTTTCATTGGTGGATGGAAAAAAACGGATGCCAGCTGCTTCATGCAGCAGCAGTGGGTACTGACGATGGCGCTGTGCTGATTACCGGGAAAGGCGGTGTTGGCAAATCAACCACCGCCCTGTCCTGCCTCGAGTCAGGCCTGAAATACCTGGCAGATGATTATGTTATTGTTCGGTTGGAACCGGAACCGGTGGTTTACAGTTTGTACAGTACGGCAAAGCTTAATGCTGAAGATGTAATGAAATTTCCTTCTTTAGCAAGATTTGTGAAAAATCCTGAAAAGCTCGACAGGGAGAAAGCGGTCATGTTTCTTTATCCTGGTTTGGTGAATCAGATTGTGGAAAAGTTGCCACTAAAAGCTATTTTTACCCCGGAAGTTGTGAACCAGACTGAAACAAAACTACATCCCACAAATTATCTGACCATTCAAAGGGCATTGTCGTTTACAACCATGTCGCAGTTGCCAAATGTGGGCCTCCATACACATGCTTACATTAGTAAGCTGGCTGTTTCACTTCCAGGATTTGTTGTTGAGTTGGGGAATAATTTCAGCAAGATACCTGCTGCCGTTTCAAAATTTCTTTCAGGCAATATTAAATTTCAGGTTGACAACCAGGCATCTGTTCCTGATACAACCAATATTCAATCACGGCCACTGGTGAGTGTCATCGTACCGGTTTTTAACGGGGAACGATTTATAAAAAACGCCATCGATAATATCCTTTCGCAAAATTATCCTGCACTGGAAATTATCATTATTGATGATGGTTCTACAGATAATACAAAAGGAATAATTGATACGCTTCCAGCTGACATCAGGTATTTCCGGCAGGATAATGACGGACCCGCATCTGCAAGAAACCGTGGCATAAAAGACGTTTCAGGAGAATTTATCGCTTTCCTTGATGTTGATGACCTGTGGCCGGAAAATAACCTGGATCTGCTGATTGATGAGATGATAAGGGATCCGGAAATGCAGATAATTCGTGGTCGTGCCCAGCTTTTAGAGGAGAACAGGATGACAGGCAGGTTCGAATTTACCGGTGACCCGAAGACTTCTTTTCCCAATTACATTGGCGCAGCGCTGTATCGAAAGGCAGTATTTGATAAAGTGGGATTATTTGATCCTTCCCTGAGGTACGGTGAAGATAATGATTGGTTTAACCGTGCGGCTGAACTTAAAATTAATATGAAACGAATCGAAGAGGTAACTTTATACGTGAGAAGGCATGGGAAAAACATGACTGAGGGAAAAAACCTGGTGGAACTGAACAAACTCCGTGTATTTAAAAAAACACTGGACCGGATGCGCTCCCAAAAAAATCATTAACTTGTGCCCATGAAAAGTAATTATAAAAAATCCAAAATATCCACATCTCTGCAAAATCCTCTTCAAATCCTGTATTTAATAGCTCTCATAATCCTTTCCCAACCTTCTGCATTTTCACAACAAAATCAACACATTTATCAATATGAGGAAACTATCGACCTGATCGCTTTTGTGGAGGCCGCGGCAAATGAGTTCCACCTGAAGGGTGAAGATGCATACATTGAATTTGGAACCGAAAACAGTAAATGGCTTGATGGCGAACGATACCTTTTTATTTTTGACCTGGATGGGAATTGTGTTTTTCATCCGGTAGAAAAAGAGCTGGTGGATAAGAACTGGCTCAACATAAAGGACATGAACGGCAAGCCCCTCAATAAATATATTATTGATATTGCCTCCATTCCAAATCACCCCAACGGATGGGTTCATTACCTGGCGGCTGAACGTGGAATGATATTTCCTGAATGGAAGACTGTTTACGTTACGCGGGTGCTGGCACCAGATGGAAAAGCATATGCAATATGCAGCGGAACCAACAGCATAAGGACTGAGAAAAAATTTATGACCGACATCGTGGATTCGGCTGCAAACCTAATCAATGTAAAAGGTGAAGATGCTTTTAATACACTGCTTGATAAATCCAGTATTTTTTATTTTAACGACATTTATCTTTTTGTCCTTTCGATGGATGGAAAAACATTGGCCGATCCTGCTTTTCCATTATTGAAAGGAAGGGATATTATCAATTTTCAGGATGTGGTCGGTAAATTTGCCATCAGGGAATTGATCGATAAACTGAAGGTTTCGGATAGTGCATTTTTGGTTTACCTGTGGCCGAAGCCGGGGCATTCCAATCCGTCCAAACGATTGATGTACGCACGTAAGGCGAATGCCAACGGTTTACCTGTTATTGTCGGCTCAGCAATGTTTGTTACCGAACCAATCTGGAAAATTTTTTAAAGCACATGAGTGAAGTTAAAAATGATGCCCTTATTTATGGCCGGGATGATAAGCTGCCCGGGTTGACTGCATTGTTGTTGGGATTGCAGCATGTTTTTACCATGTCGAGCATGCTTGTATTGCCTGTAGTTATTGCCAGGGAGATCGGTGGGGATATTGCAGTTGTCCAGGGTTTGATATGTATGTCGATGATTGCAGCAGGAGCAGGAACCATTTTACAGTCGTTTAAAAAGGGGCCGGTTGGTTCTGGTTACCTGTGTCCAAACCTCTGTGGTCCTTCATACCTGTCGGTTTCCATACAGGCTGCATGGCTCGGTGGTCTGCCGCTAATGCATGGCATGACCTTGCTGGCCGGTTCGTTTGAGTGTCTTTTCTCGCGGGTTGTGCATAAATTGCGTAAGGTATTCCCTACCGAAATTACAGGCCTGGTTGTGTTGATGGTTGGAATCGAACTCATCCCCCTCGGTGCATCCAAGTTTGTGGGTATCGAATATGCCGGCGACTCTTTCGATATCAATAAAATATTAATTGCGTGCATTACACTTGGTACCATGACCGGTATTAATATCTGGAGTACGGGAAAGTTAAAGCTTTACTGTGTGTTGATTGGAATTGTTGTAGGTTTTATTACATCCGCACTTTTCGGGGTATTGACCATCGAAGATTACAATGTATTGAAACAGTCGCAATGGTTTGCTTTACCCGGATCGGCTTCCGGATTTTTAAATCTGAAGTTTGATTTGAGCCTTGTGCTTCCCTTTTTAATCATATCACTTTGTGCCAGCCTTAAAACTTTTGGAAATATAACAACCTGTCAGAAAATAAATGATCCCGGGTGGAAAAAACCCGATATGAAAAACATTGGGAAAGGGCTCTTTGCTGATGGAATCGCTGTTGGCTTTGGAGGCCTGATAGGTGGAATGGCTGTAGATACGTCTGCGAGCAACGTGGGTTTATCGGCGGCCACATCCGCTACAAGCAGGTACATTGGTTTTGTTGCCGGCGGATTGTTTATCCTGTTGGGATTCTTCCCGAAACTGGCTGCAGTTTTTTTCATCATGCCTGATCCGGTGATGGGAGCCATCGTAATTTTTGTTACATGTTTTATGGTTATTTCCGGAATGCAAATCCTGTTAACCAGCAAAATGGATACCCGCAAAACTTTTATAATCGGAATCTTACTGGTATTCGGATTAAGCGCTATCATTCTTCCCGATTTGTATTACAATATCCCATCGTGGCTTTCGCCGATATTTAGTTCATCGCTAACACTTTCAACCATACTTGCAATAATACTAAATCAGGTATTTAATTTGGGTGTAAAGTATAATTGAGCATTGTTGTTTCAATCATCTGATGCTTCATGATTTATCCACCTGAAAATGAGGATTGATCCTGTAATAAATCGCTTTTTCGGTTACTTCCATTTTAATTATCCGCAGTGTGATGAGATCCACCAGCACTTTT
>JABMQA010001064.1 GCA_013203545.1 Bacteroidota bacterium | reverse complement strand
TTCTGAAGCTTCTTTAATGATACGAAGCTTGTCTTCTTTACTAAATTTTCTCTTTTCCATATTCGTTGACATAATTACTGTTTTTTATTGATAATTATGTCCGATTGTTTACGGGGCCATTTCAATACGCTAAGTGGGCTTTGATATCCCCTCGCTGAAATTACACGGGCAAAAATGGATCTTGATGTAGCCGGACACTATACCCGTCCTGATTTGTTTGACTTCGGGTTGAAAGTTCCAGGTGAAAGTAAATGAAATGAAAAGGCATGTAATGTAGATATTTTTTTATTTTTGTATGATAAACATATTGATATTTTCGAAGAATGGTAGTTCGCTAATGACGCTAAAACTTGGTTTTTTCGGACTTTGAAAAAGAAAAAAAACAATATTTTGGATTCGGGTTTTCAAAGACACTTTTAGGATTGCTTTCTGGTTTGGAGATAAAGCCGAATCGATTATTGAACAAAGTGACTTGACAGATAGTATTAAAAATGATTTTAAGAAAGCAAAAAAAATGGGCACCATGGGTCGTTGCATTTTTATAGATATTGCAGATTCTAATGATTTAGACACCGTTTTTAAATTGATTGAAATAAATTATGAAAAAAAGAATCTTATTTTTTTACTCAGCGATAATGGGCGTTTTATTGATGTTTTCGATAACATTAGAAACCAGGGCACAGAATTACATAATTAGCTTTGCTGCATCAGGAGTTGTTACCATCCTCGATAGTGTAAATGTAGAAAACATTACACAAGGAACTTCACTTACACTGGCCGGAACCGATTCATTACATTTAACCGGAATGACTGGCATTAACAACTTAAGTGTAAATGATAAGTACATGAAAATTTATCCCAATCCTATGCTAGGGCAAGCCGAATTATCCTTCTATGCAAAAAAAACAGGCGATGCCCAACTGATAATCTTTGATATATCTGGCAAAGAAGTATTATTAATACGCGATATCATTTTGCAAGGAATCCATAGATATCAAATAACAGGCTTAAAACAAGGTATTTATTCTGTTAATATTAGTGGGGAAAATTATCTCTACACTTCAAAATTAATATCTCAAAACACTAAACAAAGCAAAGCAAAAATAGAATATCTTGGAAGCGAAAAACATGAAGTTGTTGTTAATCAATTAAAAAAGACAAAATCAATAATTGACATGTCATACACAATTGGCGACACCTTACGGTTTACCGGATTTTCTGGTATTTACAGTTCAATTGTAACTGATGTACCAACTGAATCTAAAACCATTACATTTATTTTTATTTCTCTTCCGACTGTTACAACAACTGCTATAAATTCAATAACAACTATTAGCGCCATCAGCGGTGGCAATGTAACAAGCGATGGGGGGGACAGTGTTATAGCCAGAGGGGTTTGCTGGAGCACTGCAACAAATCCTGACATCACCGGTAACCATACCACTGACGGAACAGGCATGGGACAATTTACCAGCAATATAACAGGCCTGACTTCGGGTACCATTTATTATGTGCGGGCTTATGCCACAAATAATATGGGCACAGCCTATGGAAATCAGTTCTCTTTTACAACATTAACACCCACTATTGTTGCTGTCGGAGATAGCTATCAAGGCGGCATTGTTGCTTACATATTACAACCTGGTGACCCTGGTTACAATGCCTCTGTGCAACATGGACTAATAGCAGCACCATACGACCAAAGTGCAGGAATACCATGGTATAATGGAAGTTTTATAGCAACAGGAGCTACGGCTACCGCCTTAGGTACAGGAAATGCAAACACAAATACCATCGTTGGCATTCAGGGAACAGGAAACTATGCGGCTCAACTGTGTGTTAATTTAGTCTTGAATAGCTATTCCGACTGGTATTTACCGAGCAAGGATGAGTTGAATAAACTTTTTCTGAGTAAACCAGCAGTTGGGGGTTATGTTAGTCTCCTCTACTGGGCTTCTTCAGAGACGAATGCTACAGATGCGTGTATCCAGTCTTTCAACAGTGGCAACCAGCTCAGCTATGGTAAAAACTATCCAACCGCTGTGCGTGCCATTCGGGCTTTTTAACAAATAAAATCACCAGACAAGCTCATACTTAATTGAATAACTTGGAAAAGATTCTGAATACTGTTGAGCCGTCCCACTTGTAGCAAAGATCAAAGGCATCTCCTTTAGGAACAACATGGTTATAGCAGGACTTGTGCCGATTCCGGAAGAGGATGGTGAAAGCTGTTGCAATACAACACAAAGCACAGTTTGCCGTCAGGCCGTCTCTCGATGATCCTCAAGCGAAAAAGCCTGTCCATCTGGTGTATGAATGCGTGCATCGGGATGGCAGAAAAGTCTGGCAACACTGCTGCCAGGTTCATCTGACGCGACACTTTGAAACCAATCCTCTGCAAGATCGCATACTTCCTTTACTGTAATACTTTTCTGGTGCGTCATATGTCTGATACCTCCAGGTGACTATTGTTTAGTATGATTTAGCCTTAACATTATTAAAAAATAAAATGGTATTTTTTCCTTTTAGAATTTAACTGCCCGAAACACAATTTATCACATCTATAATATTGCAATGCTTCTGCTATCCCAGGTTATCGATTACCCGCTTAAGCTTTTGCTGAATTTCAATTGCGATGCTTCCAAGGGCTTCATTTTTAACTGCACTCATTGAGGCAATCGGATCGACTGCCGATACTTCCACCTCTCCGTTATCATGCGCTTCAACAATTACATTACAAGGAAGGAAAACACCTATTTTATCTTCATGTTGCAATGCTTTATAGGCAGAATGAGGATTGCAGGCACCCAAAATTGTGTATTTCTTAAAATCAACATCAATTTTCTGTTTTAAGGTCTCTTTCACATCAATTTCGGTGAGTACCCCGAATCCCTCTTTTTTCAATTCTGCTTTCACCAGTTCTATGGCTTCATCGAAGCTTTTTCCTTTAAGTACTTTGTTAAAATAGTAGCTCATGATTTTTTTCGTATTATATTTTCGTTATTATCGTTTCCGGGATTAATTTTTGCAAATCGTATCTCATCCCAAAGCCTGTCATTTTTGAATACTGATTTTTTAAAGATCCCCTCTTTGCGAAATCCACATTTTTCCAGCACGTGTTGCGAAGACACAT
>JABMQA010001063.1 GCA_013203545.1 Bacteroidota bacterium | reverse complement strand
CCACAATCCTCATAGCATCTTCTGCAATCTGTGCCTGTCGAAATGATTCTCATCCTCGAATTTACCGATCAATTCGTCGTTGGTGTAATTTTCCTTTAGCATCTGAATTACTTTTTTCCTGACAAATATCCGCTGCTCAATCGCATTGATGTTAATGGCTGTTTTAACATATTCCAATGGTAGGTATTCTTCACGTATGGCGAGGTTTTTTCTGAGGTTTTTCTCGATAAATTCCCTTGACATGGTTTTCGGATATTCCTGGTTTGAATTCTTATTTGTTCTTTTCCCAATTTGTGGTCGCATTGTTTTCAGATTAAATTATAATCATTATTTTGATTACAATATAATAAAAAAACAATTTCCGGCTGAAAAATTATTTTTTTTGGCACAAACTAATAAATGGGATTCGTCCGTCAGACTTTGCTATAGGTTCGTTCGAAAGTTGGTTGAAAATCAATTACCCTTAATGCAGCGTACTGCACAACCGTATGGCTTATCATAATTGAGCCGACCCACCTGGCCCCGGTTATAATTCAATGTACGGCTCCAGGCAAACGAAATAGCGCCCTGTGACGATGACCACCAGAATCCACTGCCACGGAGTGTTAGGAAGGATCCACCGGGGCTGCGTTCACCACCGGGCAAAGCCGTAAAGCCGCTTTCGTTTGTCGCGCCATTGTTGGGTGAGTTCCAATGGATGGTGCCATTTTCTTTGAGTTTGCCCCCACCATCAACGCCCCTAAAACCAGTACTACTACAGGTTATAATGGGGTCAACCTCCTGCTCCAGGGTACACCAATCGGCATCAGTCGGCAAATACCATCCGCCGGTTGGCGGACAAATGCCCTGTACACCCTCAGTGGTATAATATTGCATCACCTCATCCCATTGGTAAAGACCGCCGTAATTATCGCAGTTGCTTGTGTTGTTGTTATAGCAGTATTTCTCAATGATGCTGTTGTTGGTTTGGTTGCCGCTGCCGTTTACCATCGTTCCAATGTTCAGGTTTTCTGCCATCCAGCACTGGACGCCAATCTGCACGGTTTGGTAAGTTTGGCCGTCACGCTCATCAACAACTGGATCGCCGCATTGCCATTCAATTTCGATTATGGTGGTATATAAGTTACCTGATGAATCAACTGAAATATTGTAGTTATTCCCATTGTCATCTGTCAACGTTAGTGAACCCGAATTTAATGAGTAGGGAACACTTAGTAATTGTGATGTTCCCATATGCTGGTAATTCGAACCGGCGTTCTCATCCATTTCCAGTTTCATGAAAAAATCAGAAGCGCCCCAGTCAATTTCGTTAAAAGTACCGGAAAGCAACACTGTGGGGTTGCCTATTTGGACGCTGAACAGGGCCATGCCATTTGTTTCAACAATATGCTGTTCGTTGTACACCACTTCCCCTTCCGGGTTTCCGGCAAGAATGGAAATTTTTAAGGAAATTTCCTGGTTTATCACCGGATCGCCATCGGAGTTACGGGCCATTGCCTGGTATTTGATGGCTTGTGGGGTCTGGGATAAAGCTGCCAAACACATGGTGAGAATTGAAAGGAAAACTATAATTTTTTTCATAAGTAAGTATTGTGAATTATTGAATATTGATGGGATTATTCAATACCGCAATATTACTTTATTTTTGATAAAAAGAAGTTTTAAAATATATTTGATGAGGTTTATTTCAATAGCAAAAAACCCAAATTTTGTTTTTACGTATTGATCCCTGTGTTAATTACTTTTAATCAGCGCTTTGCGGTCTATACTCCCGATGGTTTTCAAGATCGCAAGAAGAATTATTCAACTTAAAGATGTTTTGAGCAAGTGAAATCAAAAAGAACGTTTATTATTCATTTCTGATTCTTTCTCTGATACTCAATCAGGTGCCCTTGTGTCCATCCGATCCCGGTCTTTCTGTAAAACAGGTCGATTTGCTTTCCCCCGTCACCCGTTTCAAAGTTTTTTTTAAAATCATTGGACCCGCCTTTAAAATAACTCTTCCCCATCACCACTATTTTTCCATCTTCCATTTTTGCGCTGCCGCGGCTTATCTTATCTTTATTGAGCAGTGACAGGAACGAAATCTGATCCTGCTCCCAATCCCAAAAATACCAGGTCTTCATCTTAAAATTCAGGTCGTGTACGGTTTTAGGCTCTTAAAAAGTCATTAATGATAACATGTTAACGATGTTTATGTCAACAGATTTCAATTTCTTTCATCGAATTACACTAATTAAACGAATGGGAGGATTGATGAATTAGATTAATT
>JABMQA010001062.1 GCA_013203545.1 Bacteroidota bacterium | reverse complement strand
GGTTACCTTAGGGCTGAATGGCCGACTGCGGATTTCAAAAATTATGTCATGCCGGCTATTCAGGAACATGATCGTGCGCTTTTGGATCAGATCGAATCGTGGGAAAACCAGGAAGGAGATGATCAAAGCACAACGAAAAAAGCGAAAAAGAAAAAGGACGCGTGGATGTCTGATTTTACGATTGTGAAGAATCCAAACAGTCCCATACCTGTTTATAAACTGCTCCAGAATTCTGAAAGGTTCACTAAGGATGAGCTTATTGCTGCTTTTGAGATTTTGAGCGAGGCCGATAAGCGGTTAAAATCCACAGGACAGAACCCAAAGATAATTTTGGAACAGGCGATTATTAGGATTTGCCGGAAAGAATAACAACCAGTTTATCATCCAAATCAGGGAGCCAGGCAAATGCCAACTATCAAACGCATAGTGGTGGCTGAATCGACAAATGATACAATCGCCTTTAATCGTATCACAGAAATCCATACTAACTTGAAACTTAAAGAATTCACGGTTTCATTCGTATATGCAGTCGATCAGGTTGCCGAGAATTTGCCTTTCAGCATCCTCCCGCGAATAGAGGAAAATTTATTTTCGCGGATCAAAGCCCAAGTGGCTCATTCCAACCCGCAGCTTTTGCTGATATACACAGGCTTTGTGTTCAAGCAGTTTCCAGAGCAGTATTATACCGCGATACGCCGCATAAAAACCATTACGCCCGATTTGCTTGTCGGCCGGTTCGGCGCCGATACAAGTACGGCCAAGAATGCGCCCGATGATATTTTTGACCGGACTCAAGAAGTGATGTCTGTAGAAAGTCTGTTTTATAACGAATTTTTTGTGAGCAAAGAACCCTGGCCCATGGGATTAGACTTTGGTTTATCCTTAGAAGGGATTGACGTTACAATGCATTAAGTGGTTAAGGTGATGGTGTCAGGCTGTAACGACTTTGGCTTTGATGCCTCGCTGCTTTGCTTGATTCATTATCAGCATCCATATCCCAATTTCTCTTTTTTTGCCCACCACCATCCCCCTGGCCGGAGATCAACCACCAGGACACCTACTATTATTTAAATATTCAATGGCTGCGTACAGATGTACAGTAATCTGTACAAAATTAGCTGTTGTACAGTAATCTGTACAATATGGCTGTTTGTACAGATCAATTGGTTTTATCTTCCAGTTTCAGGATGTCATCTAAAGTTTTTCTCTCGCCAGTAACTAAAATATGCTTTTCAGATTCTAACCTGCTTATCATATGCATATAATGACTTGCATGTATGGCTCTGGTAATAAGCCATGTGTGAAACCGCATTAGGATTTTATAAATCTTATGATTATCACGCTTTGTGATTTGTTCCGATTTTAACAAACCAGCAAGCAGACAAAGTTGGAATATTGTTGAAAATGGTAAACCCACGTCATCGGCGAATTTCCACATTTGTGAATAATCTTCTTCTGGTATATTACCGTTAAACCGCTTAAACTCATTTGAGCCAAGGTCAAAAGATGCTTTCTCAATCCAGTCTGTAGAATTGCCGGACTGATGGGCAATTTGAAATGCCTGGCGAAATATATCAATACTTTCACCTGCCATTTTCCATAAAAACTTATTGCCGTCCTCTACCGCCGCCCTTATAAAGTCAATTTGTTTATCTCCGGTACGATAAGAGAGAAATTTTACACAGTGCATTGGTAGCACCATACAGTTACGAATATCCACAGACTTACACTTATCCTTAACAACAATGATGTGTTTGGCCTTCTTTTCCAATGTTTGATAATAGCCACACACACTCTTTTCTGTATTTTCAATTTCCATGTTTTGATCTCCGGTTTTTCAAGTACAAGCTCCGATATTTGTCCACAGCCTCATTTGATCGCACCTTCAGTGGATGGCTTTAGGGATTCTTTTTCCAACATGTCAGCAAGCTCCTTTAACTTTAAATCGACTTCAGGGGTTGCACGCACGGCCCAGGAAAGGATGTTGGATGTATAGCCGTATGATTTGCCTAAATACTGAGCTACGCCAGCGAGGGGGAAATT
>JABMQA010001061.1 GCA_013203545.1 Bacteroidota bacterium | reverse complement strand
TGTATAAGCTGAACTTTTTTATTTGGATTTCCGGATTGATGAAAGTGCCTTGAGAATTCCATTCACCGTTGATCTTTCTTTATAATCCGGATCAAATTGCCTCCATGCAATGGAGCCATTTTGATCAACAATATAAGTTGCGGGTATGGGTAATCTTTGTGAATCGTCTGAATGGGTCTCTTTGAGTTTTGCTCCCAGCATTACATTGTAGGTAAACAACTGCATTGCGCCAGGTTTAAAAGTGACATCGTAAGCATCTGCGATTTTATAACCTTCATCGTACAGCAAGGTAAATTGGGCCCCTGTTTTATCTGTCATTTTATCCAGGTATTCCGGTTTCTCGGGTGAAACGGCAACCACTGTTGCTCCGGCTTCTTCAATCATTTTTAAACTATCCTGGATCGATCCCAGGTGTTTGTTGCATACAGGGCACCAGAAACCACGGTAGAATATCATCACTACCGGACCACTCCGGATTGCTTCTTCTAACGAGAACTGGCTACTATCGGCATCAATTGCTGTAAACATAGGAGCTTTGGTTCCAACCTCAATACCATGCACTTCATCGGCACTTTTCTCTGTTTGCGCATTTAAAATACTCATCATAAATATCAGGATTAAACTTGTTATCAGATTCTTTTTTCTCATGATTCAATTTTTCAATTTATTAATCGAACTGTCGTGAGAAAACATCAATCCTGACAGAATTGATGATCAAATCCAAAATATTTTATCAATGAAGAGGTAGTTCTTATAGTGGAATTTCTCAATGGAAAGAGAGGGACAATTGTTGATATTAGAAAAAAAATCCACCCTGTGGTCCCTCAAGGGACATATTCTTCGAAATTTACTACAGTCTTCTGGAAACCTAAAAAGTCTGAACTACACAATAAATTACCCTTTCAAGTTATCAACGATGATCTTCTTCAACTCTACCATGTCGGCAGGAGTTTGAGTTTCGGTTTTCAGGTTTGTGATACTTTTTTCGATAATCAGGCTTTGTTTTTCATAATTGGTGCAGGCACTACACATTGCTTTATGCATTTGTAACCTGAGCTTGTCGGTAACTGAAAGCTTAAACTGAAGTTTCTTTTCGATGAGTTCTGTCGCCTTCAGGCACGACAGAAATAATATATGCATGAGTTTTTTCATTTCCCTGATTAATTATTAAACCAATTTACTTCAACACAATCTCTCAAGCTCAATTTGGCCCGGTGCATCATCTGCCAAAAATTAGTAGGTGTAATTTCAAGTTCCTGACAAATTTCATCTCCATTTTTATCCATCAGGTATTTTAATTTAACACAGGCGTTCCATTTTTCAGGTAATGCTTCCAGACACTTTTTCAGGATTAATTGAAAATCAGCATCGTCAAGTAAATGGTTTTCATGGCCGTGCCAGTCCTGCGGTTTTTTATCCGGTCGCCATTCGCCATCATCATTAAAAAAATTTGAAAAAGACTGATCTTCGAGTTTAACCGGTTGTTTGGCTTTCGCCCGGTAGTGATCTATTACTTTATAATTCAGAATGGAGAATAACCAGGTTTTTGGGGAGCTTTCCCCTTTAAAAGTTGCAATTTTTTCGGATGCTGCAAGAAAAGTATCCTGCACCAGGTCTTTTGCCAACTCCGTATCGGATACTTTATATACAGCCCATGAATACAAACCATCGGTATATTGTTCAACCCATTTTTCCAGTGTATTGTCTTTCATTTGCGATTGTATTTCTTCCAATTAAAACCTTATTTTACATTACCAGAGAAATTGTAAAACACCCTGTAAAGATATCTAAAATTTGGATACGAAACCGTTTGTAACCGTTTACAAACACTTAGTTCCGTTTAGAAACGAATACAAATATTTATTAACCGAATAACGGGTATCCCCCACCCTACCTTTGTTTCATCAAAATTATTTATTTATTCATTTAAAAATTTTACATCATGAAAAGTTTAAGAAACAGCGTTCATCTGGTAGGAAACCTGGGAATGGATCCCGAAGTAAAAGAAGTATCGAACGGAAGTAAAATGGCCCGTTTTTCTCTGGCCACATCAGAAACGTACAACAATCCCTCGGGTGAACGGATGACCGATACCCAATGGCATAACCTGGTTATGTGGGGTGGTTTGGCAGAAGTTGCAGGAAAATTCCTGAAAAAAGGAAAACAGGTTGCGGTAGAAGGAAAACTAAAAAGTCGCATTTACGATGATAAATCAGGAAACCGCAGGCATATCACTGAGATAGTTGTAAATGATCTTGTATTGCTTGGAAAAGCAGGCTGACCCTCTTTTTTTTCATAATCGTTAACCCTGTGGTGAGGAATTCGCTACAGGGTTTTTTGTTTTGCCTGTTCTTTAAATGAAAGGTAATATTCTTTTGTGTTTAGAAGACCTGTAAGCTACTACATTTTTTCAGCAAAAGCCTGAAAAAATCCGCTTTTGCGGGATATTCGCCCCAGGCTATGCAGTATTCACCAATTTATGATAAAAAAAAGTCATCAT
>JABMQA010001060.1 GCA_013203545.1 Bacteroidota bacterium | reverse complement strand
TTCGGGAATACCTCAACCGGAAAAGGATTTGATTTAATTTCCTTTTCTATGGCTGTGGCTTGTTTTAGCTGCTCTACATGGTTAATCAATGTATCCGGGTTGTTGAGGTCATCAAATACCGGATTTAACGTTCTCACTTCCATTTCAGAAAAGTTTTAGTTGAGGTGAGCAATTCGGGACGTTATCGGGATTGGTTGTCAAATACCATGCTTTGAAGCCTGTTTTTTTACAATGCTTTTTTTCGATTTCCCAAAGTTGCCCTGCCTTTTCTAAGTCCCTTTTATAGCGGCAAATGTTTTTTTGAGGTACGCCCGTTGCATCAGTTACCATTGATGCAGTGGCAATGTGATCTTGCAAATATTGAAATATGGTTTGCAGTTGGTTGCCTTGTCTTTTATGCACAGAATTGCTGGGGGGTTGTAGTGAATTATTCATTACCGCTCCCTTTCTTTTTTAGGTAGCTTTCTGCCTCTGCTTCAATTTCAGCATTTGACTTTTTGCGCCCAACCTTGATGTAATCCATTAACTCAGTCCGGGAAAAGTACAGGCGTTTACTACGCTTCATTACTGGCAATTCACCTTTACTACATTTCGAGTAGAGAGTTGGAACCGTAAGGCTTAAAAACTCTGCTGCTTCCTGGATGGTCAAAAGCTGCTCTGGGGGGTCGGTGGGTTGTTGTTCGCTCTTATTGAGTAACAATTGTTTCAATTCGCTAACTTCATTTGTCAGCATTGTTACCGCTTTGGGTAACTGGTCGAATGTTAAAATTTCTGTCATTGCAAAGTATTTTTATTGTTTACTTTGCGAAAGTCAGAAACGGGTTTCCGCTTATTTTACGGCTTTTTAACGTGTTTACGGGAAGTATAATTTTATCAATATTTACTTATTAAATCATCGTAATACTGTGGCTCTTTTTGTTTTTTTAAGTTGCTTATTTTGTCCTCTCTATATTCTACAAAACATAATTTTATTAATTCAAAAAGGGTATCGGGTCTTGTTTTAGCTGGATGTATTTCCTTGAATAACCTCATAAATGTATAAATAACGTTACCCTTACCTGTATTAACCTTTATTATTGGGTGCTCTATTTTAGGAATTGTAAAATCATTTTCAAAATAGCTATTAACCCAATCAATTAATTTTTTAAAATCGGTTTCATTCAAAATCAACCCATGTTTACGTGGGTCATTCTTTTGTGTGAAAGCAAATGCAGTTTCAATTTTAATACGCATTGAATTTTCCTGATATTCAGGTTCTTTTGTATTTGTCTGTGGAGGTGGAAAGGTGTTTTCCAATTTCTTGTCTGTGAATTTATCTTGATAAAATTCGATATCCTCAACTATTCGAAGGTATAAATCTTCATACAGTGATTTTATTTGTGGGGTGAACTCCTTGTTATCAAACTTAAATTCTAATCCTTTTGATTTAAAAATAATTTTGGTAGTAGCATCAAACTCTTTTATAGAGATTTCAGAATAATCTTTCACATCTTTCAGTTGATTAAATACGTGCTCACATTTGTTTTTAAGCTGAATAAGTCTTTCATATCCTTTTTTGTTAAAGTTAATATGAATAAATTTCAGGTAAATGTCTGTGTAAAGGATTTTCCAATTCATTTCATCAAAGTCAATTGTTGGCTTAACCCCGTTTATTAGGTGTTCTAATTGGTCTAATTGTATTTGCGCTCCACTGATAAGTTCTTTTAGTGAAGCCATTTTTATACGGGATATCATGCTTTTCTTATCCTCCTCTATTTTGATAATTAATTTTTTCTCCTCTATTTCTTTAATTGGATATAATGCATTTTCCGCTTTTCTGTTTTCCCATTGTGCCAGTTGATTGTAAGCATAAATATAGGTATCATCTATTTTGATGGTTTTTATTAACCAATTTATTACAAGCGAATCCTCAATATTTTCAAAACCCATTTTGGTCAGTAGATTTTTATTTAGAAGATTTCTTGTTTCATATTCATTGATTCTGTATTGACTTAATAGTTTAACCATTTTTTCAATCCTTAAAAAAACCGTATTCGCCTTTTCTTGACTTAGGTTATTATCCTC
>JABMQA010001059.1 GCA_013203545.1 Bacteroidota bacterium | reverse complement strand
TCGGATTTAATATGTTATACAGGCCTTCTTTTTATTGGCCTATTCGTGATCTGTTTCATAAGCTGGGCTCAATTGGAGTTGCTGAGAGCAATTACAATCCGGTGCAAGAAAATCGGGTCGCAGAAGATTTTAGTTTAAGGATGCCAAAACCATTGCAAAGACGTCTGGAGAAAAAGCTATCCAACCTTGATAGATTAACCACAAGAAGCCAATGGATAAGTAATCAATATCGATCGGGGATTAAGTCGAACACTGTGAAACATCCTGTAATCCCGTCTGAATGTGTCACTGTTTTTGCACGTTATCCATTGTTAGTAAATGACAAAGGAATGTTACTGAAACTAGCTCGGGAAGCAAATGTTGAGTTAGCAGACTGGTATAATACACCAATACATCCTCTATCTGAACAAGATTGGACAACAGTTTATTATATTAAAGGTAGCTGCCCAATCGCCGAAACTAGATGCAAACAAGTAGTAACGCTTCCAGTACATCCTACCGTGAAAAAGAAGGATGTTAATAATGCAATATTATTTCTGAATAAATTGAATTACTTATTATAGTAAAAATGCGAATTTATTTCATGCTTTCTTATGACGTAGTTTTTAAACCAAAACTACTTAATGAAATACTATTAAGGTGTCCGGGGCAACCAGTAGGTGTTGCAGAAGTAATGAATAAGCCCAAAAAAGGAAGGCTAAATAAAAGGAAACACAGTATTTTTTCTTTTTGGGGTAGTAAAGGTTTTATTTTTCTTTCTTCTACAATTATTTTGCATAAAATAGCCTCCGCTTTACCCGTCCCACATTATTTGAGATGTAGGTCTACAATAAAAAGGGTTTGTAGTCTATATAAAGTTAATTATGACCTTATTGAAGATGTTAACGCTCCTGAATTCTTGAATCATTTAAATGAATTAAAACCTGATATAATTGTCTCTTTTCAACATCAAATATTTAAAAAAGAACTTCTTAAATTGCCAAAAATTTGTTGCATTAATTGTCATCCTGCAAAATTACCAAAGTATAGAGGAATTAAACCCATTTTTTGGGCAATGCTTGAAGGGGATTCGGAAATAGGGGTAACTGTACATACAATGAAACCTGAAATTGATATAGGATATATAATCAGTCAAAAAACATTTCTTGTTCTAAAAAACAACACTCTTCTTGATAACTACTATTTAGCGTACTCTCTTAGTGTAGATGTCATAATTGAAGCACTATCAAAATTATCAATAAGGAATAAATTTGAAGATTTCCCTATTATTCCCAAAACCACAGAATATTATAAAAATCCCAATAAAAACGATGTGAAAAGTTTTAAGGAAAAAGGATTAAAAATTATATAAGGAAAATATTGAATGCTTAAAAGAAACATTCCGTTTTTTAATTATCCACATCTATTCTCTTCTAGTAAAGAAAATTTCATGAAGATATTTTATGAAATTGGTAATCGGGGCGCGTTCATAATGCAGAATGACCTTGCAGAATTTGAGTCAGAGATGGAAAAATTTTGTGAATGTAAATTTGCGATCGGCGTTGGTAATGCCACTGATGCTCTAGAGATCTTGATTCAAGCATCAGAAATAACCAAGGGTGACGAAGTAATTTTTAGTTCGCATACCATGATTGCTACCGCATCCGCAATTTACTTAAACGGTGCAACCCCAATTCCAGTAGAAGCCGGCTATGATCATTTAATTGACCCTGAATCAATTAAAAAAGCTATTACATCTAAAACAAAAGCAATTATCACCACGCAATTAAATGGTCGCACTTCCAATATGGATATTATTCAATCAATAGCTAAGGAAAATGATTTGGTCATTATTGAAGATTCAGCACAAGCATTAGGATCAAAATTTAAGGAAATTCATGCAGGTACATTTGGTATTGGTGGTTGTATTAGTTTTTATCCTGCGAAGGTGTTGGGATGTTTTGGCGATGGAGGAATGATACTCACCAATTCTGAAATCATTAATAATAAGGCTCGGTTAATTCGTGATCATGGCCGCGATCCCAAAACGGGAGATGTTGTTATGTGGGGGAGGAAT
>JABMQA010001058.1 GCA_013203545.1 Bacteroidota bacterium | reverse complement strand
TTCCCGGCACGGACCGATTTAATCTCGGTACCGGTAAGTTTGATGCCCGCAGTATATTCCTCAACCAGAAAGTATTGGTAAGAGGCCTTTTTGTTTTTTATTTCGATTACGTTTGCCATAATAAATTGCAGGGGGCAAAGATACATCAATTGGGATATAGACAATGTAATTTGGGGTTTCAACAAGAGAAATTCCAATTGTGTTTGGGATTGAATTAAATCTGGTTCTTAATTATCTAATGCCCCCGACCCCCCTTTCAAAAAGCGGGACAGGTACTTTGCAATTGACAGAATGTAATCTAACAAACTGTAACTATTACAAATTTAGCGTAGTAGATTACTTGTAGCGTAGGTTTTAACAGCCGTTAAATAAGCCTTCTCAAATGCGTCCCTGTTGATTTTATTTGGAATAGCCTTCTTATCGCAATACTCCAGAATATTTCGGGTATTGAGGTTCCCTACCAGTTCATACCCTGACATCGGGCAGCCACCCATACCACTCATCACCCCATCGAACCGGCGGCAGCCGTTATTATAGGCGGCATCTACCTTTTCGTACCAGTTTTTCTCACCGGTATGCAGGTGCAGGCCCACTTCGATATTAGGCATTTCCCGATTAATGGCACCATAAACATCCTCAATTTTGTTGCTGCCGGCACAACCAATAATATCAGAAAGGGAAATGGTCCCTACCCCCAGATTTTCAAAATATCCGACCCATTTTATTATATGGTCGATGCTCCAGGGATCTCCGTAAGGGTTACCAAAAGCCATTGAAATATAAACCAACAGATTTTTCCCTTTTCTAATGCAAAGGTTGTAAAGGTCTTCAACCCGTTTGCGTGAATCGTCGACATCAGATTTCAGGTTAAGCTTCAGAAAGGTTTCAGAAAAGGAGAACGGAAATCCAATGTAGGAAACCTCATCAAATGCGGCAGCTTGCTGCCCTCCGTTGAGGTTTCCTACAATGGCCATCAGTTTAGTGTCCGTGCCTGTTAAATCCAGCTTGGAAATAACTTCAGCAGTATCCCTCAACTGCGGGATTGCTTTTGGAGAAACAAAACTTCCAAAATCGATCAGGTCGAAACCCACCTTTAAAAGTTCATTGATCAGGGCGGCTTTTTGCGATGTTGGAATAAACTGTATTATCCCCTGCATGGCATCCCGCGGTGCTTCAGTAATTTTAATCATCTAAACTCTAAACTCTAAACTCCAAACTCTTAACTCCAAACTCTTAACTCCAAACTTCCCTACTTAATATCCCCCAAAATTATTGGCATTCCATCACTACTGTTTCCAATAATAACGATTTTTGCATTTGGTGATTTTGCCAGTTCCAATGTGGCTTCAATACCTTTTTCCTTAAGTATCTTATCTGTAATACTTGCACTTAAAATTCGGTTTGCAGCAGCTTTACCCTCAGCGTCAATTTTTTGCCGTTCTGCCTCTTTACTTGCCTTTTGGAGTTTAAACTCATATTCAAGGGATTCCTGCTCCTGTTTAAGTTTACTCTCGATGGCTTGTTTGATGGTTGGAGGCAATACGATCGAGCGAATCAGGATCTGATTTACCTGAACATGCTTTTCTGCAAGCAGTGATTTGGTTTCCTCGAATATCTCATCCTGGATCACATCCCGCATGGTCGAATAGATTTCTTCGGGAGTGTATCGTCCCACAACACTTCTGGTGGAGGCACGAAGACTTGGAATAACAACCCGTTGCAGGTAGTTTAGTCCGATGGTGCTGTGCAGAAAACCTACCTCCGCCCATGTGGGCTGATACCATACTGAAACGTCCACTTTTATTTCAAGGCCATTGCTCGATAATACATTCATGTCTTCGGACACTTCCTGTTGCCGGGTTTCGTAAATGTACATTTTATTCCAGGGTGCAAGAAAGTGAAATCCTTCGCCATAGGTTTGTTCGGTGTCAAGTCCGCCACCAAATGTTCTGAAAAGAACACCTGCATGCCCGGCTTCGATGGTGGTGGTCATTCTGCTTCCAAATGCAATTAAAACGATAATTACTACCACGATAATCACAATGGGTACAATTTTCTTAAAATTTAATTCTTCCTGTGCCATAATTTATTATTTTATTTGGTTAACAATTATTTAGAATTGGATATTTTTTAGGTAATCAGCAGTTTACACATTTTTTTGCCTGCTGTTAGTTCGGTTCAAAACAGGTTCTGTAAATTATTGGTGTTACAAGGTACGGTTATAAAAATACGTGTTCCCTTGCGGGTTTGTGATGTGACTTTTAACTCGCCCGAAAGTAGTTTAACGAGTCGTTGAACAATCGAAAGGCCTAACCCTGTGCCACCATATTGCCTGCAATGCGATTCATCAACGCTCCTGAAAGGTTCAAATATCAGTTCGATCTTGTCGGCAGGAATACCAATCCCGGTGTCTTCTACCGAAAACTGAATTAAGTTTCCATTGATATGCTGAAAACCAACAGCAACGCTTCCCTTTTCAGTAAATTTCAGCGCATTGTCAATTAACTTTTTTAAAATCAAATGGAGTTTATCAAAGTCATTATTGATCAGAATGTCGGAATCTTTAGAGAAATTAAATTGTAAATCAACGCTTTCCTGTATCTCCTGCTTGGTTAAATACCTGTAATATTCCTGTAGATCCTGCAACAGGCTGTTTACCGAAATGGGGTTGAACTCGGTTTTAATCTCTCCGGCATCGAGGGTAGCAAGAAAAATCACATCTATGATGGTTTCAAGCAGTTGTTCGCTGCTATAATGGATAATTTTCATGTATTCAACCATCTCGTCCTGAGAAACATCTACCATTTGCGAAAGCTCCGAAAATCCAAGGATGGCATTGAGTGGTGTTCGCATCTCGTGCGAAATATTCGAAATAAACGTCGACTTCATTCGCTTGTATTCATAAGCTGCACGATTTGCAATCCGGAGTTTTTGTTCGAGATCATTTATTCTGGAGGCAAAGTCTTGTTCGGGTTCACCAGGATGATTTCCCTTTTGGTTATTTATTTCCTTCGTACGCTTTTTATTTGATTTCATATGACAAACCTGATTTCCACTTTCAGGGGCAATATTACAAAATATTGTTTGTTTCATACAACATCAATTCTAATATTGTTGTTCATTGATGTTTTTATTAAAGTTATTTTAATATGAATAAATGAGTTAAAGTAATTTTTTTGTCGATATTTGTAAAAAAAATAATCCGTTCCGGTCCAGACCAATCAACGCAATTCGGCAATATGAACAAATCGGCTTTCCGATGAATTTTATCGAAGAAATATTTGGGCTCCTCAGACCCAGGGAACGTACCGTATTTGAACGGGATAGCTATGCTGAATTTGTTATTAACGTCATACGCAAATTTGTGGTTATTTTCTTTGCCCTTGCTTTTGCCGCTGCAAGTATTTATGCTGCCACCAATTTTTTTGAAGTGGTTATTATGGTTTCAGAGTTTATTGATACCTTGGGTAAAAGTCTGGGATTGTGATCTTAGCCGATTAGCGTGCACATTTGTTATGCTGCAATTTTCAGCAATTTTCATTCATTTCCATGATTTTCCATTAGCTTCGCGAACTTTACCGGAATTATGCGAAAATTTTATATTGTCTTCTTTTTTGTTAACCTGCTTCTGGGCTTTTATTTTATTGATGTTTGGAACAATGCAAACACAACCTCCCGTGCGCTGCCTGTGATTACATTCTGGGAAAATGGTAGTTTCCAAATTGACAGGTATCACGAACTTACCATGGACAAAGCCAATATTGATGGTCACTATTACACCGATAAACCACCAATGGCCACGCTCATTGTTCTTCCTTTTTTTGGGTTGTTGGAGTGGGTTGGAGTGATCAATTATGATGAAGGGAGCCTGTATGGCCCCGCAGTGTATATTCTTGGTGATTTTTTGTGTGGCAGCATTCCGTTTGCACTTATTATTTTGTTAGCCTTCCGTAGTATCAGGACAGGGAAATTCAGGTTTTCGCCTGTCCTTCTGGTCATGATGTCTTTTTTTGGATCATTTCTTTTCGTGTTTTCCGGTACTTTTTTCGCTCATCTATTAACCGGATTACTTTTACTACTCGCGTACATTAATATTAAAAACAACAAATTCTTTTATTCAGGATTTTTTCTCGGCCTTGCGTTTTTGTCGGAATATATTGTTGCCATAGTGATGCCCGTGTGGGCGCTGCAAGTATGGATCAGGGAGAAGAATTTTATGAAAAGCATGCAATTTGGCCTTGGGATTTTACCGGCTGTTATTTTCATTATGGCTTATAATTATGCTTTTACAGGAAATCCGCTTGAAATGCTCTACAAGTACGATATGTTTGGCGAACTGCATACCAACTATGGATTCAGTCTGCCTACAATCGAGTCGATCTGGGGTTTGAGTTTCAGTAACTTCAAGGGGGTATTCTTCTATGCGCCGATCCTGATACTGATTTTATTTACGGTTTTTCGCAACAAATCCTTAAGGACTATCGGCAGGCATTACCTTACTTATGTGTCGGTGGTTTACTTCCTCGTAATTTCGTCCTATTTTGGCTGGTGGGGCGGGTGGACTTATGGTCCGCGACACCTGATTCCGCTGGCCATATTGCTGATCTATGAGGGAGTTATATTGTTGTCGTGTACCCATTTCAATAAACCGCTCTTCTGGGGATTAACATTATTTGGGCTTACCGGCGCCTTTCTCGCCAAGCTCACGGTTTTGTATTCTGTTCCATCCGAGTCGGTCCATCCATTTGTTCAAACCATCTTTCCTGCACTGCTATCCGGAAACCTTAATCCCAACAATATACTTACGATGGTGTTTTCAATCCCACCGGTTGTAGCTGACATAATTTGGTTGTGTTTGTTTGTTGCATCAATGTTGCTATTGAGCAAGTGGAACAGTAGAATTCAAATGAGTTCGTTCGCGGTTGATCTTCCTTGAAGCCGTCTAAAAAATGATGGAGAAATAAATAGCCCCGTCCTTTTGAGGGTGTGTGAAAACATTGATTAATATGAGTTGCACCGGGATTTATCCCGGTGATCAAAGGTGCAGTAT
>JABMQA010001057.1 GCA_013203545.1 Bacteroidota bacterium | reverse complement strand
GAAGGGGAAATGTTTAATGAAATGCAGCTCCAGACAGGACTGCCGGTATGTATAATCGGGCCTGAAATCAAGGCTAAATTTTTTAAGGCGGAAACCCCGCTTGGCAAACAGATCAAATGTGGGGATATCTGGCTTACAGTAATAGGTGTATTGAAATCAAGAAGCTTAGCAGGCCCTGCTACTGAAGATCTCGGGATAAGCACCTTTAACAACACCGTTTTTGTTCCCATTAAAACCTCCTTGCTAAGGTATCGGGACAGGTCGCTGGTTACCAGAACAAACATGAACAGAAACAACAGGGAAGAAAAAAATTTAAACTACAACCAACTCGATAAGATTGTCGTACAGATGAAGGAAAGTTCAAGGCTGACTATCACAACAGGAATTATAAAAAGGATGCTTTTGAGAAGACATGCCGGTCAGGAAGACTTCGAAATTAAAATCCCCGAACTCTTGTTGAAACAGCAACAGCGGACCAAAGATATTTTTAACATTGTCCTGGGGGCCATTGCCAGTATTTCACTTATTGTTGGCGGTATCGGCATCATGAATATCATGCTGGCCTCCGTAATGGAACGCATTCGTGAAATAGGCGTCAGGATGGCAATTGGCGCCCGAAAAAGTGACATCGTTTTTCAGTTTGTGGCCGAAGCAACGTTAATCAGCATTTCAGGCGGGTTTATCGGAATACTTCTCGGGGTTATTCTGGCAAAGGTCATTATGCAATTTGCCGGCATTCTTACTATTGTTTCTTTGGTGTCGATCATGATTTCGTTTGGCGTGGCTGCCACCGTTGGTATTGTTTTTGGCCTGATGCCGGCCAGGAAGGCTGCCGGGCAGGATCCCGTAACATCATTGAGACATGATTAATTTTATTATGAAATTTATTCAATATTTTATCGGTATTTTATTCCTCCTGCATTTTGATCCTGAGTGCGCAGGTCAGGAAATTCCAAGAAAACTAACCCTTGATCAGGTCATCGACATTGCACAGGAACAATCACCTGATGCCCTGTCGGCAAAAAACCGCTTCCTGAAAAGTTTTTGGGAATTGAGAACTTCCGAAGCCCTCTTGTTACCCAAATTAAATTTTGATGCCACTTTGCCCAATATCACACGGTCCATCGATAAGATAACACAACCAGATGGTAGCGATGCATTTCGTGAACGTGCACTTGCCAACACTTCGGCCGAACTGTCACTTAGTAAAAATGTCGGTTTAACCGGTGGGCAGGTTTATCTTAAGTCGAACCTTCAACGAATTGATTACTTCGCTGATTCTACGCCAACTGCCTGGTTGTCGAGCCCACTAATTATCGGATATCAGCAAAATATTTTTACCTTTAATCCCTACAAGTGGTCAAAAAAGATCGACCCCATAAAATACCGTGAGGCCAAAAGACTTTACCTCGAAAGTGTTGAACAAATAGCGCTCTCTACAACCAATTTATTCTTCAACCTCTTAACATCACAATACCAGAAAAAGATTGCTGAACAAAATGCTGCCAATTACGATACACTATATCAGATTGCCATTGGTAGGTTTAACCTGGGTAAAATACCTGAAAACGACCTCCTTCAGCTTGAGCTGAGCCTATTAAATGCCCAGGCAGATATGGAAAATACCAGCCTCACATTTGAAGACCGGATGTTTAAGTTAAAGTCCTACCTTCGGATGCAGGACGATCAGTCGCTTGAGCTGATCCCTCCGGTAAATGAAATTGCCTTTTTTGAAATTCCGGTTGAACAGGCCATTATGTTAGCCAATGATAACAATTCCAAATCACTCGAGTTTGAACGCAGGCTACTCGAATCGGACCGTGAAGTAAACCGCGCTCAACGTAATAACCGTTTCAGTGCCACACTTTTTGCCCAGTACGGATTAACCCAGAGTGGGGCGCAGGTGGGGCAGGCATACGAAAACCCGCAGGACCAGCAGCAACTTTCCTTCGGTATCCATATTCCCATACTCGACTGGGGCCTGGCCAAAGGAAGGATTAAGGTGGCTGAATCGGACCGCGAAATCGCCAGAACGGCTATTGAACAGGAACGCATCGACTTTGAACAGAATGTTTACCTGGAGGTGATGAATTTTAAAATGCAGCAGCGCCAACTTCAAATTGCAGCCAAATCCGATACGGTGGCCAATAAAGGATATGAAATCTCCAAACAACGTTATATGATCGGGAAAATCAGTATCACCGATCTGAACACCGCACAGATCAACAGCGATGGCTCAAAGATCAGTTTCATCAGAAGCCTGCAAAATTACTGGCTGAATTATTACCGTATCCGTAAACTCACTGTGTATGATTTCAAATCCAACAATGAAATTTCGATTGATTTTGATAAGTTGAGGTAATCAGAATAAATTTTCTAATTTTGCACCCATTCATCGTAGTAATAATCAACAAAACAGATTCTTTATCATGAAAAGAGACACCCAGGTTTTCGACATTATCAAACAGGAACGGGAACGGCAAATGCAGGGCATCGAGTTGATCGCCTCCGAGAATTTCGTGAGCGACCAGGTACTTGAAGCCATGGGATCGGTGATGACCAACAAATATGCTGAAGGCTATCCGGGAAAAAGATACTATGGCGGTTGCGAAATGGTTGACCAGACCGAACAACTGGCCATCGACAGGGCTAAAGAGCTCTTCGGTGCGGAATATGCCAACGTACAGCCACACTCCGGAGCCCAGGCCAACATGGCGGTTTTCCTGGCATGCCTCGATCCTGGCGATACCTTTATGGGTCTCGACCTCTCTCATGGTGGCCACCTTTCTCACGGATCTCCTGTTAACTCATCAGGTATCCTTTACAGGCAGGTTGCTTATGAAGTAAGCAAAGAAACTGGCACGATTGATTATGATGCTATGGAAGAGACCGCCATGCGCGAAAAGCCAAAGCTTATCGTTGCAGGCGCTTCCGCATATTCCCGCGATTGGGACTATGAGCGTATGCGTGATATTGCCGACAAAATTGACGCCCTCCTGATGGCAGACATTGCACACCCTGCCGGACTCATTGCCCGGGGTTTGCTTAATGATCCGCTACCCTATTGTCATGTTGTAACCACCACTACCCACAAAACACTCCGCGGACCCAGGGGCGGTATGATACTGATGGGAGAAGATTTTGAAAATCCATGGGGCCTGACCACACCAAAAGGTGTTGTTAAAATGATGTCGACAGTGCTTAATTCAGCTGTATTCCCCGGTATCCAGGGCGGGCCGCTGGAGCATGTAATTGCATCAAAAGCAGTTGCCTATGGCGAAGCACTCACTGATGAATACATGGAATATATGATCCAGGTGAAGAAAAATGCCCATGTGATGTCGAAAACTTTCGTAGAAAAAGGCTATCACGTGATCTCAGGAGGAACCGACAACCACCTGATGCTCATCGACCTGAGGACAAAATTTCCCAATCTTACCGGCCGTAAAGTTGAAAATGCGCTCGTGCTTGCCGATATTACCGTAAATAAAAACATGGTTCCTTTCGACAGCCGTAGCCCGTTCCAGACTTCAGGGCTGAGGGTTGGCACACCTGCCATCACCACGCGTGGTTTAAAGGAAGAACATATGCCGGTGATCGTTGAGCTTATCGACAGGGTAATCAACAGTCTGGAAGATGAAAAAGTAATTGAAAATGTGAAGGAAGAGGTAAACAAAATGATGGGGCAATTCCCGTTGTTTGCATATTAGGGCGAAGAAAATTGATTCAACTCATTTAAAAAAAACATAAATGGCCGGAGTATAATTCCGGCCATTTGCATTTTGCACTGAAAAACGCATTAATTATTCCGAAATT
>JABMQA010001056.1 GCA_013203545.1 Bacteroidota bacterium | reverse complement strand
GTATGGTCAGTGGAAGAATATGATTTAAGCGTGATCTCAAGCGGATTTAGTAATACAATGAATTGTTGTAGATCCTCCGGACTGAAATCAAAGGAGCAAATGGCACACCGGACATGGTAATTATGAAAATGTTTTTCGTTGTGGGCATTGCAATAAAAATGATCATGGTGATGAAAAGCAAGATGGCTTGTTTGGATAAACAAGGGTAAAACAAGGCTGAACAACAAAATGGTTGACAGCTTCCGCTTTATTTGATCATTCAGGTTCATAGAATAGATTGCCGGTACAAACAAAAGATAGAATCTTTACTTCATGCAAAATTATAATAATAATCCTTGAAGGTGCACCTGGTTAATTAAAATTTTCGAACGATCTTTTGAACAGAGCCCAGGTAGCCACCACCAAAAAGATTTACATGTACCATCAGCGGATAGAGGTTGTAAATATCCAGCCTGATTTCCCAGCCCTTTTCCAGTGGATTATGGTTGTTGTATGCATCGTAGAATTTCTGGTTGAACCCTCCGAAAAGTGTGGACATGGCGATGTCGATTTCCGGATGGCCATAGTAAACCGCGGGATCGATCAAGCAGGCATTGCCCTGCCGGTCGGTCATAAAATTTCCGCTCCAAAGGTCACCATGGATCAATGATGGTTCGGATGAAGGAAATATTTCATCCAGCCTTTTATAGAGCCTTTCAAATCCGGTGATGTCCACCCTCCCTATCGATCCATCTTCCCTGGCCATTTTAACCTGTCGCTCCAGCCTTTCAACAATAAAAAACTCAGTCCAGTTATCATGAAAATTATTGTACTGGTAAAGTGAGCCCATATAGTTATCGTGATCCAAACCAAATTTTTCAGCTTTGTGGCTATGCATGGCAGCCAGGTTTTTACCAAAGTTTTGCCAGAAATGATCAGCTTCCCTTGCCGGCTCAATAAATTCGAGTAGCAGGAAAGCGTAACTTCCGGCTTCACCGGCCGTCAGGATATCAGGGATGCTTATTGAATTGGAATCGCGTAAGAGTTGAAGACCGCGGGATTCCTTTTCGAACATTTCGGGATATCGTGAAGCATCGTTGTATTTGACAAAAAATTGTCCTAGGCTGGTTTTTATCCTGAATGCATCGTTGATTGAACCACCTGAAACAGGACTTGCAGAAATTATCTCTACTTCACGTTCGCCCTGCTGTTTAAAATAAAGGATGATCGCATTTTGAATAGATTCTGGAAACATTGCAAAGGAATTTGAAGGTCTGGTTTAAAACAAAAACTAAACTCCCGTGTACCTCAAGGGAATTTGATTTGGATTGCTAAACAATACTTACTTTGGTGGATGCCCAGTGTTTCAGGAATTTGTCACCAAAATAAAGCAGTACACCTGAAAGGATGATTACAGCAGTTATTGACGTGACCTGAAAACTAGAAAATCCTTCATTAAAAATATTGATTATTGATTTAAATATGTTGACATAGTTTATGCCTTCATCGCTGTTATCGGCTGACATTTTTCTAAAGATCGAATTCAGGTCGAAGGTAATGATAAAATATACAATACCTGTTAAGCCAGCAGCAACCAATGCCCAGTGCCACAGTTTAAATGTGGTTTTCTCGACGGTTTCAACTTGTGCATGCTTTGGAATCTGATTCATCACCCTGGATGTAAAATCAGCCGAGGGCATCTCCTTCGGTGTTTGCTGAACCATCTTTTTCAGGAAACCATCATCAATATGTTCTGTATTATGTTGAGTCATAAAAGTTTTATTCAATCTTTTTTAAATAGATGTCCAATTCCTCGTACATCCGCTTTCTTATTCTGTAAAGCTTAACTTTAACATTCGACTGGGAGTAGCCGGTAATTTCGCTAATATCCTCAACCGATTTTTCTTGTTTATAAAACAAAGATAACAACAAATTTTCTTCTTCAGGCAATTTTTCCATTACCCTGTTCATGGCTTTTATCTGATCGTCCACATCCAGACCGTTTACCGACCTGGTGATACTGTCGGTTGTAAAATTATCGATTAACTCCTCATCAATGGCCGAAAACTCCATTTTTTTCTTCCTGGTTTTGGATATTGCAGCATTGTACGTTATCCGGTACAACCATGTCGAAAACTTCGCATCCCCTTTAAAGGTAGGCAAAGCCTGGTATGCTTTCAGAAAGGCATCCTGAGCCAATTCCTCGGCATCCTCATGATTTCTTACGATTTTAACGGCAATGGTAAAAACCATCTCCTTGTGTTTTTCAACCAATTGTGCATATGCCGATGCGTCACCGCTTAGAATCCTGCCTATGTAAAAACTGTCTTCCCTCAATGTCATTCAAATGATTTGACGATGAAAATGTAGTTTGGTTACAAAAGGGTAAAGGTAGGAAAAAAGGGGGGAATGATGTGTTGAAATTTTTGGGGGATAGAACGCAGATTTTTTATGATTTT
>JABMQA010001055.1 GCA_013203545.1 Bacteroidota bacterium | reverse complement strand
TTCCATCCGTATGGTATGCTTTCCTACAGCGAGGTTGTAGGTAGATTCGTTGGCTGTTTGCTTATCATCTATGAAAAGTATTGCATCCTCCGGGGTAATGCGGAAGGTCACGGGGAGTACATTGGCCGTTTCATCACCGGCTATTTTTATCTGCCACATGGCCCGCTCCTGTAGTTTAATACCAATTTCGGAGAGAACGATGCGCAAAGGTTCATAGCCGGTTTTCAGGATGTCCAGGACACGCTCAGTGGGTGTGAGAAATACAATGTCTTTGCCGGGATTGTCCTCTATATCGCCAACAAATCCATCAAATGAATCATAAGCGAAACCGTCCAGATCGGAGATTACTTGTATGGCGGCACAGTATCTGCCGTTCTGGTCTTTACGTGCTACCATTTCATTATCCAGCTTTTTCGGTTTGCCCACAATGCTGAGCTGCTTTATTTCCTGTGCCGGCAGCAATACGTATGAGGCTAAGAATAAGAATATAAGAGTAATATTTTTCATAACCATTTTAAATTGTAACAGCATGATTGCAGGCCAAAAATAGTTTATTTTTATTCAAAAGGTGGCTATATTGATTAAAAATAAGTTGAAGCATAAATTTTTACTATTTTTGGGATTCTTTAAAATGCAATCAAAGTAGGAATGAAAAAATATGTTACCCTCATTATCGGTATGGTTTTAATCATCGGTGCAGTTGCACAGCAACCTTCAGAAGCCTTCATTAAAAGCAGCAGGGATTATTATTACGGTACAGGCGTATCCTTCGATGAGCAACAGGCCCGAGAGGAGGCCATTACCGAGATCAGCGAAATGATTGCCGTTCGGGTGGCCGGTAAAATGGAGATCATCGCTAAAGAGGACGACGGCGGATATACTGAAATTGCCACTTCCGTAATAAACACCTATTCCACGGCAACACTCAGAAATGTAGAGTCGATACTCACGGTTATGCCGGACGGGAAAGTTCAGGTGTTTTGTTACATCTCGAAGGGGAATGTGCAAAAACTTTACGATCAGCGCAAAGTGTTGGTTTATGATATGTACCGGAACGGTGAAATGAACGAATTGAAAGGTAACCTGGCTTTTGCACTTAAAAATTATTATTTCGGAAACATCCTGCTCGGTTCCATCCCTGATGAAAATACGGATGTTTATGGAACCAATTTGACGCTGAAGATACCCGGAAGCATTAACCATATCCTGCAAAATGTAAGGTTTGAAGTTACCGGCAACAGTCTGCGATCACCAGGCGAGCGGGAGGTTTGTTTTAAGGTGAGTTATGATAACAGACCGGTTTCGTTATTGCATTTCAGATTCTGGGATGGCAGCCAGGTTTCAGGCTGGGGACAGGTGCGGGATGGAAAAGCCACCATCAGGCTGGTGGGTTCCAGTGTGGATTTCGACGACCTTCGGCTTTACACACAATATGAATACTATAAAGCCCGTAAGGAGTACCACGTGGTGGAGTCGCTGTGGGATCTGGTGGTGCGGCCCGAATATGCCAATATACAAAACGTGTCACTTGTTGCTCAACCAGGTATTGATGATCAGGAAATTGTGCTCCCCGAAAAAACGAACCTTATACTCGAAACCGGGAGTGGAATACCCGAACTGGAAAGCCTGCTCAAAAGTTCCAATACTTTTATTGCCGTTTTGGAAAGCCAGGATATGCAGGAGATAAAGGAGCTATACGGAAATGATCCGTTCTTATTAAACAAACTGCAAAATTACATCGAATACAATCACCCCACACCGGCAAGAGGTGATGTTACTGCACAGGTGAACACTACGCATAACGGCTATGAAATACGCAAGCTGGAAGTACACCACAATTATCCGAGTATGCGCAAACAGGCCACCGAATACCTGGTAACAGACTTCGACAGGGATGGAAAACTGGTTGATTTCAATATGTGCATTACTGATGAGCTGTATGACACGTTCGTAAAACAGGCTGAATTTGGTAACGATTGGGGAAACAGGCAGGAGATCATCAAATTCATCGAAAAGTACCGCACGGCTTACCATACACGCGATATCGAAACCATTGGGTTGATGTTTGCCGATGAAGCCCTGATACTGGTAGGCAGGAAGATCAAAAAACACAGCCAGGCATCCAACGAGATTAACTACACACAGCTACCGGGACAACCGGGATTTGAGCAAATACAACTAACCAAGGCCAAATACCTCTCCAACCAGAAAGAGGTTTTCGACTACCAGAAAGATATTTTTATCGACTTCAGCACTTTTGAGATCATTAAGAAAAATAATGCAGAAGGAATATACGGTGTTGAGATGCGCCAGAATTACTCCTCAACCACTTACGCCGACGAAGGTTACCTTTTCCTCCTCATCGACTTCAACGAAAACGACCCGCTGATCTACATCCGCGCATGGCAACCCAACGAGTGGGATACCAATGCGCTGGTGAACACATCGAATTTCAGGATTTATAAATAATTAAAATT
>JABMQA010001054.1 GCA_013203545.1 Bacteroidota bacterium | reverse complement strand
CTTGGCGGTTACAGCATGGGCCCCGATATGGTGATTGACCATAGTGGTGTAATACATGTAGTTTGGAGTTACCGGATTGAAGACTGGTACTGGAAAATCATGTACACCTGTTCCGGTGATTACGGCGAAACCTGGTCAGAACCCCTTGATCTAACGCAAAACACCGATCTCTGGATGTCGCAGCCACACATAGCCTGCGACAGCAAAAACAATTTGTACGTTACTTACGATTATGCAACCGGTACACCTGATAAGTTAGTTTATATGATAGGTCACGATGGCCACCAGTGGAGCGAGCCAATAATTATTTCGGAAGGAATGCCGGGGTCTGATTACAACAAAGTAATAGTTGATAACAACGACAAATTATTTGTTTTTTGGGCCTATGGTAGCCAATTTATGTATTATCGTTATTTTGAAAACAGTGCCTGGAGTGATTTTTATTGCCCTTATTGTGATTCAACAGACATTTTTGCTTTTGCTGATGGGCATGCAATAACTGATAACCTTATGCATTGGGTTGGTGCCTCAATGTCTTATAATTATTATGGCGAAAGATTGCAATATTATTTATTTAATATTAGTGCTAACGACTGGTCAGAACCTCAAATGCCAGGTGAAGATACAATTACGGTTGGAAAAGATATTGCCTTAAATAATAACGACCTTCCCGAATGTGCCTATCGCACCTATCCTTCACCTGATGATAAAACCAAACTCATTCAAAAAAAAGGGAATTATTGGAGTGATCCCGAACTGGTTGCATGCGTAAATGGAACTCAGCAATACCAGCAGATTTCAGTTGATCAAAATAACGTTGTGCATGTAGTTGAATCCGAAGTTGGGGATAATGGTACTAAACTAATTCATTACTATAAAATCAATGATTACTGGTATGGTCAGCAAATTGATTTAGCCGGCAACATGTGTCATTTTACAAAATTATTGTTTAAAACCCACAAGTTGTATGTAGTTTATCATAAAAGTGAAACACCAACTTCTGCTGGTGACATCTGGTTTTCAAAATACGATATCATCACCAACATCAAAAATGAACCCATTCCTTCACACGAATTAAAAATTTACCCTAACCCATCAGATGGTAATATTTATATTGAATTTGTGTTATTGGCATCCCTTTGGGAAATCAACAAGCTTCAATATATCGATCTGTCGGTTTTCGACATAACAGGAAAACATATCATAACACTGAAAAATAATAAAATCCCACGCGGAATGCAACGGATACTATGGAATGGTACGGACAAAAACGGAAAGGAGGTTAAAAACGGTTCGTATCTCGTACGCCTACAGTCAGGACGGAACATCGTTACGCAAACCGTGGAGATCATTAAATAATGTTGAATTATAAGTTATAAATTTTGAATGAAATCATTATTTGACATTTAGGATTCTCCGAAGGAGTCCTTTGGACAAAATTCCATTTATTAACAAGGCATTTACCGGCAGCAAGGGAAGTGGCTGCTGATACCGCAAAATATCCCTGCAGCCGTTCCCCGAAACCAGTAAGGCCACAAAATTAATTTAAAATGACAAAGAAAAATTTGATTTTAACAGTAATCGTGGCATTGTTTGCCACATTGGGCACAATTAATGCCCAGGAGAAGTACGCCTTGATAATCGCAGGCAACATGAACCCCGGTGCAGCCATACCGGATACGGAACAATGGAACGGCGGACAAGGAGGGTCGCTTGAATACGGTTTCGATGAGTTTTGGAACGACTCCTACCTCAATTGGGAAATGCTGGTGTTCGATAAGGACTATTCCGATGCCAATGTTAATGTCCTGTTTGGGGAGGGTGTTGATTTTACTTTTGAACTTCAAGACATCCGCTACAAGGCAGGTTACCATCAAATGGACCATGTAACCGACGCCAACTCTAACCGCCAAACCATTATTAACAAGTTTGCTGAATTGGCAAACACCATCACCGCCGCCGACTTCCTCTTCGTATGGATCATGAGCCACGGTGGCACCGATGCTAACGGCAGCTATTTTTACAGCTACGACAACCAAAAGGTGTACGACAGCGAACTGGCTACCTGGCTGGGCGGCATTGCTGCTCATAAGAAAACGGTATTCCTTTCGCTGCCCAATTCCGGTGGTTTTATCCCGGAACTGGAAGGTGCGGGGAATATTGTGATTACCGCAGGAGGCGCAACTGAAGGCGCGAGCCGGGCGGATGATGTAAAACATGAGATTTTTTGTCAGAAGGACTCCTTTCGGAGAATATCGAATATCCAATATCGAACACCGAATAATGAATATTGAAGTTTAAGAAATTGAGAAATGTGAAATAAAAATTAAAAACCATGAAAACAACTAAAAGAAAATTCGATCTCGAAGACAGGCTTATCAACTTCTCGATAGCTATAAGTGAAATAGTCGAAATTCTACCAAATACAAAATTCGGGAACCAAATTGCCGGTCAGCTTGTCAGAAGCGGTACTTCGCCTGCTTTGAACTATGGAGAAGCCATTTGCGCTGAATCAACAAATGATTTTGTCATAAACTAAAAATCACCCTGAAAGAATTACGGGAAAGTTTTGTTTGTCTAAAAATAATTAAAAGAAAACCTCTGATAAAACCAGAAGAAAACATTGACACAACATATACCGAAAACAATGAACTCATCGCCATATTCGTCAAAAGCATCCAAATTGCAAAATCAAACCAAATAAAAAGAAATAAAATGAGCCTCTTTTCAAGATTCCATAATCCGCCATTCCATAATCCGCCATTCCTAAATCAAACATTTCGATATTCAACATTCAGTATTCAATATTCGATATTCCTTTTTCACATTCTTCTTTCCTTCTCCCTCCTTGCCCAGCAGCAATGGACCGAGCCGCTCAACATCACCAACCTCGGCGGCTACAGCAAAGATCCCGATATGGTAATAGACCACAACGGTGTGATACACGTTGCGTGGAGCTACTGTATTACCCAGACTCACTGGCTGATCATGTACACCCGCTCTGAAGACAACGGCCTTACCTGGGCAGAACCCTTGGACCTTTTGCAAAATACCGACTTGTGGATGTCGCAGCCACACATTGCCTGCGACAGCAAAAACGACATTTATGTTACCTACACCTACAATGGCCTACAATGGCCTCCAACAGGGCGGGTAATAAAAATGCTTACCTACGATGGCCACCAGTGGAGCGAACCGATTATAATTTCTGAAGGGATGCCCGGATCACATTACCCTAAAGTCTTGGTAAGTAATGACGACATTGTATATGTATTTTGGGGGTATTTAAGCGATGAAATGTATTACAGATACCGGCAAAACAATTTATGGAGTGATATTTACTGCCCTTATTGTGATTCAATTGATTTGTTTTATTTCTCTGATGGCTTAACAGTTTCTAATCACTTAATACATTTGGCAGGCTCATCAATATCAGTGAATTATTATGGTGAAAGACCACAGTATTATGAATACAGTTTTGTAACCAACACTTGGTATAATCCTGAACAGATCAGCAGTGATACAATTGTTGTGGATATTGACATTTCATTGAATAAATCTTCTAATCCCGAAAGTGTTTATCGTACTTATCCATCACCTGATGATGAAACTATGCATACAAAAAAAGAAGGAAATTTCTGGAGTACTCCTGATCTTGTATCAGTAACGGATAAACGAAAGGTCGGACAACAAATAGCCATCAATCAAAACAATGAAGTGCATGTGGTTGAAACAGAATATTACGTTTCTTCAGTACTCGAAACCCAACTTGTCCATTATTTTAAAATGGGGAATAGTTGGATGAGTCAACCAATAGATTCTTCTGACAATATGTGTCATTTCCCAAAACTTCTTTTTAAAAACAATCGACTTTATGTAGTTTATTGGTGGCATAGTGAAGCATTAGGAACAGGAGACCTTCGATTTTCAAAATATGATTTAGTAACAAATATCGATGAAAAAATCCATCATGACACCAAATTTAATATTTATCCCAACCCATCAAAGGGCATCATAAACATTGTATTTGAAAACAATAAGCAACAACACATAAATCTATCAGTATTTAATATAAATGGAAAATTGATAAAAATGATAGCAAATAAAATATTTCCACCAAGTAAGCAACGGCTACTATGGAATGGTACGAACAAAAACGGAAAGGAGGTAAACAGCGGTCCGTATCTCGTACGCCTGAAGTCAGGTAGGAAAACTGTTACACAAACCGTGGAAATAATTAAATAAACAGAATTTGGATAATGAATCCTGAAGTTTAAAAAATTCGACATTCAATATTCATTATTCAACATTCATCAATTCATTAACCAGGCCTTTACCGGCCAGAAGGGAAGCGGCTGCTGATACCGCGAAACATCAACGTAGCCCTTCCCCGAAACCGGTAAGGCCACAAAATTAAATTATTATGTTACACAAAAAATTGATTACAACAATGATCATGGCATTGTTTGCCACATTGGGCACACTTAATGCCCAGGAAAAGTATGCCGTGCTGATAGCAGGCAACATGAATCCCGGATTAAGCATCCCGGCCACCGAACAATGGAATGGTGGCTATGGTGCAGGGCAATATGGCTTCGATGAGTTCTGGAATGACACCTACCTCATGTGGGAGATGCTGATTAAGGAAGATGGAGGAAAGGGCTACTCTGTTGACAATGTAAATGTTTTATATGGGGAAAATGGTAATGATTTTACGTTTCCTTTACAAGATGAACGCTACCAGGCAGCGTATAATAATAAACCTTATGTAGTTGATGAAGATTCCAAGAAACAAACGATTAATGACAGGTTTACAGCCCTGGCTAACATCATCACCGCCGATGACTTCCTCTTCGTTTGGATCATGAGCCACGGTGGCACCGATGCTAACGGTAGTTACTTTTACAGCTACGACAACCAAAAGGTGTACGACAGCGAGCTGGCTACCTGGCTGGGCGGTATCGCGGCTCATAAGAAAACGGTATTCCTCTCGCTGCCTAATTCCGGTGGTTTTATCCCGGAACTGGAAGGAACTGGAAATATTGTGATCACGGCCGGAGGAGCAACTGAGGGCGCGAGTAGGGCGGATGACATAGCACCAAACGGCACTTTTATTGAAAATGAAGTGCTTACTAGCATCACCTACAACCATGGTGAGGTGAATTATCATTTGTTTTCTTCGTTGACGGGATTTACCCCATTTGGAGAAGATCAATATTCAGGCACTTATCTTTCTACAGTTGATGTTGATTCTGATGGCTTTGTTGATTTAAATGAAACCTGGGACTGGACATCAAATACGGAAACGATATCCGGTGAGATACCGGTTTGTTCTGATCTGGGAAATATTAAAAACACAACAGAGTTTGAATATCCAACACTGATTCATGAAGATATTCTCTATGGAGTCAATCTATCCTGTAGAGGCTTAGTTGGAATATCAAAAGACCTAATTTTAGGTAATGGTAGAAGTTTGCAATTTTTAGAAAATTCAAAAGTTTTTTTCGTAAATAATCTTATTACATTATGGGCACAAACTGGGTCTGTTATTGATATTGGTGATAATGTGAATATTTCGAGTGATAAGCCGATGTCTGCAATATGGAGCCATACAGAATATGTATCATTTGGAGATCATGTGACTTTTATTAATGAAAATATTAATAACATCTTCCATGTCCAATTTCAAAACCAAAACATTAATTTGGAGATTAATAATCTGTATACAACTAATTGTCAAACCATGTTTATGTTAAATACAATCATATTAAACTATTCCGAATTTACCACCTCTCAGGTTGCATTTATGTCAAATCTTGCTATTGCATCAAATTGTGATTTTAATACCAGTAGATTGTATAGTTCAGGTTGTAATAATTTTAGAGTTACGAATTGTGATTTTACAAGAGAAGTAATTTTGCCAAATGGAGCTATTTATGAGGAAGTTGGAATTGATATTTTATACACACCACAATATATTGTTGAAAACTGTACGATTACTGGCTATAACTTTGCTGGAATACAAATCCAAATGTCAGGATTGGGATTTAATAGTGATCAAATAATTATCGACAACACGATTTCAAATATCACTAATCAAAATTCGGATGGAGCAGGCATTTTTTTATACTTCAGCAATGCTACGATCGAAGGTCAAAACAATATCTTCAACAATAATTACGGGATCAGAAGCCTGAACAACAGTGAAATCTCCATTACTGGTATAAGAGCAGCCAATTACGTAAGCGAAACCCAGCAAATCCACGACAACGACATCAACCAGATTTATGCAACCTATGGGGCATT
>JABMQA010001053.1 GCA_013203545.1 Bacteroidota bacterium | reverse complement strand
TTAGTTAAAGAAAAGATTATATCAAAAGCAGATGAAAATAACTCTCATTCTGCTAAAACATTTAATAGACAAAGAATATTAAAAATATTAGGTCAACTTAATAAATCTAAAGATCCACTATGGAAAGCTATTGGGGAACTAAAATAACTGTTGCCAACAAAAAATATAGTGCATTTGGCAGATAGTGCTAAAATTGAAGCTGATAGCAATAAATAAGCATAGTTGTAAATTGAAAATTGGAGCGTTGAAATGCCATACGCACCATATTCAAAACGTTGCCAATTACCACTCTGAATAATGAAACGAAAAATTGAATTACTGGCGCCTGGTGGGGATATAGATTCTATAAAGCTGCTTATGCAGCTGGGGCAGATGCTGTATATTGTGGCCTGAATAAATTTAATGCGCGAAACCGGGCGGCTAATATAGCTTTTGAAGATTTAAATGGTATTTTAAGACTTGCTCATAGCAATGATTGTCAGGTTTTCATTACCGTTAATATCATAATCGTTGAGCGTGAAATTCTGGATCTCATACGTTTACTGAATAAACTAATTAATACAAGTATCGATGGTGTAATTATTCAGGATTTAGGGTGTTTTATTTATTATCCAAATATTTTGGGAGCCTGAAAATACATGCATCTACACAGCTTACAACACATAATGAAGGCCAGATAAAATTCTTAGGGGAACTGAATGCTACACGTGTTAATCTATCACGAGAGTTAAATATTAATGAGATAAAAGCTTTAACTACTACCGCGCATAAAATCAATGTATTAACCGAAATATTTGTAGCCCGGCTGTTGGCCGACAGATTAAAGCTCCAGGAGCGAAATATTAAACCTTCAAGCTCACGGAAAGACTCTAACTAAAATTGAGTAAACGATATTCAGGAAAAAATAATTCTTTTATCCCTAAACTTGACGGCTATGGAAGCCATCCCTTTATGTTTAGATATTGTGCGGATCAAAATTCCTTGTATTTCTTAAACGTTTCATGGCACATTCCAACCGAGGGATGGCATCCCTGAAATCGGTTTATTTTACGGATCCTTTTTGGTATTGTCAGAATGTGGGATAAAAGCCTTACCTAATTATTCTCCAATAATAAAACAAATCGGACACAGATCCTTTACATGATCATGTGTCCGAAATAAATTTTCTTCCTAATAATATCTGCGCTTTTCCGCGCCAATCCGCGTCTGCCCTTATCTAAAACCTCGCCATCTGCAGATCGATGAAGGTATCTATCCGGTTGGCAAGGTCAGCCTGATTATATCTCCGGGCTAAAAGCGAAAGCTGCTGCATTACGGCAAAAGCCCTTTGTATATCCTGTTCGTAGTATTTCCTGAATGAGGCATCCAGTGAACCATAATATTGCAGGTCACCGTCAAAGTTAGAAACCAGTTTTTCAGTTACCTGTGCGGCTTTATCCGGCGCACCGGCTTCGTAATAGGTTTCAACCATCGGCATTGAGAAGAGGTCGAAAGCAATTTTTTCGTTGGGGAAATATTTCTGGCAGGTATCGAGCACCGTCACGGCTGAATCCATCCTTTTCATGTCAACCAATGCCTGGGCAAGCCGGAAATAATTTTGCTTGGGCATTACCGAATTTCTCCTGCTTTCAGGATCAATATATACATCAGGAAGGTTAAGATTGCCCCACTTTGCCTTATTTACAAGCAGGTCAAATGTTTCATCCACATTTATTCCACCAAGACCCTGGATGTAACTATCGGCAACTACCGGCAAAAAGCGATAAACCACACCTTCGAGGTGACAGTATTTATCAACATTCAATACATCTTCGATGGCTGACGGGCTGGTAAAATAGACCGGTCTTTCCCAATTGTTGGAAGCTATCAGGTCAAGCAACATCATGTCGTTTTTGTAAAGATAATTTTGTTTGACCTTCCAGCGAATTTCAGGAACGATCCTGTCAACCATATCGGCTGGTACCAGATTATTGTTGATTAGATGATCCTTATCAATCGTGATTTTTAAATCCTTTGTGGGTGCATAGTTGATTGATGAGCCATCCTGCAGGGGCAATTTTGTCCGGCTATCCTCGCTGGCAATAAAATCAACCACCTCTTTTAATTCGGCAGGGCCCTTTACCCTGTCGTAAAACGGCACATAATTATTTGAACCTTTGTCATATTGCTTTTCAGAAAGCGTTAAAGGCAATTGATCAGAATCATAGATTTTGCGCATCATCTGATGGATGTACCATTCGCCCGATGCAAGCATATAGTTCACAACCCTCACGTCAGTACGTACACCTTCAACCTCCTGCACATACCATAACGGGAATGTATCGTTGTCGCCGTTGGTAAACAAAATGGCATTGGGCTCACACGACTCCAGGTAGTTGATGGCGAAATCGCGGGCTGCATATTTATCCGATCTGTCGTGATCGTCATATCCTTCCATGGCCATCATTCCCGGAACCAGTACCAGTGCAACAACGGTAACCGTAACTGCTGAAATACCGGGTTTCATAATTTTGTTCAGGATATTGAAAAGTGCCAACACGCCCAAACCAATCCACATGGCAAAGGCATATGTTGAACCGGCATAGGCATAATCCCGTTCCCTTGGCTGGTATGGATACTGGTTCAGATAGATGATAATGGCAAAACCTGTCATTATAAAGAGCAATCCAACCACGATCGTATTCCTGTAGTCACGGTTCATCTGGAAGAAGAGCCCGATCAATCCCAGGATGAGAGGCAACAGAAAAAACTTGTTGTTTGCCCAGTTGGTCATGGTTTGTGGTAAATTTCCCTGGTTACCCAAGCGTTTCGAATCCAGGCCATCCACGCCTGTTATCCAGTTTCCATTCTCAATTTCTCCGTGTCCCTGGATGTCGTTTTGACGGCCTGCGTAGTTCCACATAAAGTACCGGAAATACATAAATCCAATCTGGAACCGGAAGAAATACTTCAGATTTTCCCCAAACGTTGGCTTCGAAATGGTTTCAACGGTACCATCCGGTTTCGTGTGCTTAACCGGAACCCCTTTCACATCACCCCACCTTTTGTATTCGCGAATATGTATCGATTTCTGATTGCTCCACATTCTGGGAAAAAGGGTGGTAAATTTCTGATCATATCCGGGAATGGTTCCTTTTCTGTCGTCAGCAATCACATATTTACCCTCATCATCATCCCGGAGGTAAACCGGATTTCCATCCTTGTAATCCGATATTGGTGAGTTATAGTACTGACCCATAAAGATAGGCCAGTCACCATATTGTTCACGGTTAAGGTAGGAAAGCAAGCTTACAGCATCCTTCGGGCTGTTTTCGTTAATGGGTGTATTGGTATTGGCACGTATAACAATAAGGGCAAATGTGGAATAACCAATTAAAATGAATAACAGGCTAAGTACTGCAGTATTGATCTGTGCCTTTTGTTCGCGGAATTTGTAAAGCAAAATCCCCACTACCGATCCAACTGTAAGCCTGATGAAAAATGAACCAAAAGATGAACTCTCAATTAAAATCAGCAAAAACAACAATCCGGCAAGTATGAGCGCTAAACGGGAAGTTTTCGGATTTGATTCAATGGTGGCTTTGATGGCAAAAACAAATGTAGCAACAATGAGTAATGCCAAAAATATTGTTCCGGAATTGAAGGGCAATCCAATTGTGTTTACAAATAACAACTCGGTATGTGCAAACAAGCTCACAACTTCCGGAATAATACCATACATTACCAGGGTCAGAATGAATATGGAAATCAGTGCAGTTACCAGCATTCCTTTTAATGATGGGGTAAATTTTTTGAAATAATACACAAAGGTAATAGCTGGGATAGCGAGCAGGTTAAGCATGTGAACACCCACCGATAATCCAACCATAAATGCAATTAAGATCAGCCAGCGGGACGAATGTTTTTGGTCAGCAACTTCATCCCATTTAAGAATAGCCCAAAAAACAAATGCCGAGAAAAAGGACGACATGGCATAAACCTCACCTTCTACAGCCGAAAACCAGAAAGAATCCGAAAAGGCATATGTTAAAGCACCAACGATACCACTGCCAATTACAGCAATGGTTTTTGCACCGGTTAATTCACCCTTCAGCAATGCTGCTTTTCTTGCAAGAATTGTTATGCTCCAGAATAGGAACAGCACCGTAAAGCTGCTTGAAAGAGCCGACATCACATTGATCATCAGTGCAACTTTTGTAACATCACCAAATGCAAAAAGCGTAAATATTCTTCCAATTATTTGGAAAAACGGAGCTCCAGGTGGGTGCCCTACCTGTAGTTTATAGGCGGTTGCAATATATTCACCACAATCCCACCAACTGGCAGTTGGTTCGATGGTGAGCAAATAAACGACCGTAGCAATCAACCATACCACCCATCCTGTCAGGGTGTTAAGTTTCTGGTAATTTTTCATTCGACTAACTTTTTGAAACGGTTAAAAAATAGATTGGCGAAATTACATAAATAAATGAATTGTGGAAGCATTTTTCCCCATAATCAGGACTGCTTAATAATTACCTAAAATCATCATAAAAACAAACATGCATCGCCGTAGCTTAAGAACCTGAATTGATTATTAAGGGCATATTCATATACCTTTTTCCATTCATCACCTAACCAGGCGGCAATCAGAAGCAACAGGGTACTCCCGGGCTGGTGAAAATTGGTGACCATTCCATTGATTACCCTGAATCTGTATCCGGGAAGGATCATCAGCTGTGTTGATCCTGTAACCTGATGCAAATTATTGGTCCGGAAATACTGCAAAACATTTTCAAGCGCATCATTCATATCCGCTACCGTTTTATTTTCATCTGAATAGGGATCCCATTGATGGATGATAAAAGGAGCATCCGGATTATTATTCAGTTTGATCCCCCACCAGTAAAGGCTCTCAAGTGTGCGTACGGATGTGGTGCCCACCGCAATGATCTTTCCCTGATTTCTGATGAGATTTTTGATCAACTGTTTGTTTATGCTTACCTGCTCGGTATGCATAATGTGGTTTTCAATTCCCGTGCTACCAACAGGTTTAAAGGTCCCTGCCCCGACGTGAAGGGTAACAAAGTCGTGATGGATGTTCTTTTCCGCCAGGGAATTAAACACATGTTCGGTAAAATGAAGTCCGGCAGTAGGCGCTGCCACCGATCCTTCATTAAGCGCAAAAACTGTTTGGTACTGAACTTTATCACTATCAACGGCCTCTCTGTTAAGGTATGGCGGAAGCGGTATCTTTCCAAGCCGTTCGAGAATTTCGGATAAAGTTAAGTGTTCAGGGGCCCATGAGAGCTTAACGAGAAAAGTATCCCCAGTCTTTTTTAATTTCTCGGCCCTCAGGCTAATTCTGCAATCATGCTGAATGTAATGTTCGGTCAGCGCACCATCCTTCCATCTCCGTGCATTTCCAACCATACACTTCCAGATGGCCCAACCCTTTTGTTGAAAGGCAATTTGTACCTCGGTATGTGGCTCAACAGGTTCGAGGCAAAAAATTTCAACCACCGCCCCGGTATGCTTCCTGAAAAACAACCTTGCATAAATCACTTTGGTATTGTTTAGGACCAGCAGGCTGTTTGCAGGCAGGTGGTCATGCAATTTTGAAAATATATCCCCGGTTAAAACATCCGTTTTATGAATCAATAGCCTGGATTCATCACGATTGGGAAGTGGATATTTAGCAATTTTATCCCCGGGAAGATTGTAGGAATAATCATTAATGTTTATTCTGGCAAGATCAGGTATCACATTCAGTTTTTATAAATGTCCGAAATATCAATTGTCATTAATCTGTTCATTTTATGCTTTTAATGCAGTGTGGGGTGCATGAAAATTCAATTATTTTTCAGAAGAAAACAACCTGGGCGTAAATGTAACCATCACCCATGCCCAGTAAGGGGAATAGGAATAATTATCACTAGCCCCTTTTACTTTTCTCAAGGTTTCGGTATCGAAATAATATGAAAACCCGCATTTAATATTTAGCTCAGGGCCTGCTTTGTAGGTGTACATCAAATCCAGTTCCGATCCGAGATTTTTATCTTCAACAACTGTTTCGCCAGTTTTAATGGCGTTGGCAAGCGAAAAGAGATGGAAAGTACCATTAACCAAATGCTTCTTATTTATGGATAGTTTAACACTGGGATAAATATCAACCAGCCCACCATTTTTTGTTGAGGATTTCATATACGAGAAATAATTCATCAAGCCATAAAATTTAAAAACAGCGCCGTAAAACTTATTGAATGTCTTCTCTTTTTTCCCGAAATTACTGCTGTTGGCATCATCTCCCGAAAGATAATCAATACCGGCTCCAATCCTGAATTTTCCAATACTGTATCCTGGGTTCAGCGAAAACAAATATGCCGAAACCTCTTTCCCTGTCTGGGCGTGTCCGTTTTGAAAGTACAGATTTACCAGCGCATCAAATTGATTAAAGATAACAGCAGCCCATAATCCGTATGTACCGGTCAGGTAAATAGTTCCATGTTGAGATTCATTCTGGAAACCAGTTCCTACAACCATGGCTGAGCCGGAAATATTTTCATTAAACTTTTTCCTTACATGAATAAAATTAAGTGTTTTGATACGGTTGTTGTCGTTGAATAATTCGGTATCGTCAACCGGGAACCCGGTTTTTTCATCCATACGGTTATTGTAAGATACCATTGCATGCATATCCAGCCCATTGGTGTTAAAATTATAGACAAGTGCATCGTAGGTAAGGCCAAACTGATTCCAGTTTCTCGATGAGAAAATCCGTTGGTCATCCAAATTCAATTCCTGGCGGCCAATTGTAATATTTGATTTGGACCCAATTTTTAACCTGAACCAGGCTTCGTACACATCAATTCCCATTGTTGATCCAAATACACCTGTGCTGGTGTAGATATCACCACTCCCCCATACCCGCACATCCTGAATGGAAATTCGCATCTGGTATTTATCCCTTGCATAATCCAGATTTATACGGCTACGCTGTGAGATATAATAAAATGTGGATACAGTATCTGCAAGCGGTTTCATTGCGCCGTTGTTCATTTCCGCCCTTGGTCGTATTTCGGCCGAAACACTGAATTGTGCAAATACCGAATCAGTAGCCAGCAGCCATGCCACAAAAGCTATAAAAACAACATTCTTTTTCATATCCTTAGGTCTTTCATTAAAATAAATAATATCCCCCGCCGGGTAATAGCCATAATTTAATATGATATGACCCTTTTGGGTTTTACTCATTTGTGCAACCTTGAAGAGCAGGTTTCTTTACACGGCAGCAAAACTACACTGAAAACAAATACTTTATACCTTTTAATAATGGCATTAATCGCACTTAATCCTGATTTGATACATATTAAAAATTGATTCAAATCAGTTTTATATGATAAATATTCGTATTTTTACAGACTATTACAAAAAGCATGGAATATTCAGAAGATGTTTTTACAACGGAAAATGCAAGAGAGATTCATTGTTTGAAATCACCGAAGGAAACCCCTCTTTTTAAACGTTTAACCCCCGAAGAGACAGAAATACTGAACAAAAACAGGATACAACTATCATTTAAAAAGGGGGAAATTATCAATAAGCAGGGGGCTTTTGCATCCAATATTTTCTTCCTTATCAAAGGAATTGTAAAATCCTACATTGAAATCTCAAACAAAAATCTCATCCTTAGTATTCTACCAGCGGGAAGCTTGATAGGATTGCCATCCCTTTCGGTTGATAATGTTTTTCACTACAGCACAAAAGCATTGGTTGACACTGATATTTATTCGTACGATATCACCTCATTTAAAAACCTGATGCGGCAAAACGCACTGTTTGCAACCGAAATTACCGATATCGTTAATAATAACATGGTATTGTTATACGACAGGTTTTTCAGCCTTACTCAAAAACAACTACACGGCAGGTTGGCTGATATCATTTTATGTCTTTCATATAAGATCTACAAATCCACCGGTTTTGAACTCTGTATGTCGCGTAGGGATCTGGCTGAACTCACAGGCATGTCAACGGAAAGCGCCATCCGTATTTTGAAGGACTTTAAAGATGATAATATTATCGACATAACCGGTAAACGACTGGAAATACTTCAATTGGATAAGCTTAAAAGAATTAGTGTGACCGGATAAAACTTACAGTTATTAGAATTTTGGCCCTGGTGATTCATCGAACAACTTAAATATTAAATATGAATGCGATAGCAGACATTACTTATGATTGGGCAAATAAATTATTCATGATTGTTGAGGACAACGACAACAATTTCGACCTGCTCGAAACATTTTTAAAGAAAACCCATGCAAAAATCATTTGGGTTAAAGATGGTGACGAAGCTGTGGAGGCATATAGAAAAAACCCGGAAATCGACGTTATCCTGATGGACATTCAACTCCCAACTGTAAATGGATTTGAAGCGACAAAACAGATCAGGGAGATCAGTAGTACTGTTCCCGTTATTGCACAAACGGCATTTGCCCTGATAGGCGACAGGGAAAAGAGCCTGGAAGCCGGTTGCAATGATTATATTGCCAAGCCAATCCGGAAGAGGTTGTTCCTTTCCGTTATAGCCAGGAACCTCATTTAAATTCCACCCTTCCACCGGTTTTAAAAAATTTTCTCATGATCAAAAAGAACATCCCCAATACTGTTACTTTGCTAAACCTGATTTCGGGATGCATCTCAATTGTATTTGCCTTCAAAGGTGAGATGATCCATGCATCCGTATTTATCGGGATTGCGGCATTTTTTGATTTTTTTGACGGGCTTCTTGCCCGGTTACTGAATGCAAAATCCCCAATCGGTCTCCAGCTCGACTCCCTAGCCGACATGGTATCGTTCGGGGTAGCACCTTCGGTAATTTTGTTCCGGATAATGGAAACCAGCAATTATATCCCCACGCCAGCTTATGAAGGCATTCATTACTGCTCCTTTTCAGCATTTTTACTGGCTGCTTTTGGAGCGATAAGATTGGCAAAATTCAACATCGACACAAGGCAAACCTCATCATTTCTTGGCCTGCCAATTCCGGCAAATGCACTTTTTTTTGCTGCCTTCCCACTGGTAATATACCAGGCAGAAATTCTCGGTATTACATTTTTAACGGAGGCTATACATAATTTCTGGGTGCTGTTTGTCTTAATCCTGGTTTTCTCCGGATTAATGGTTTCGGAACTCCCGCTTTTTTCGCTTAAGTTTGATAATCTGAGTTGGAATCAGAATGCAAAGCGGTATTTGTTTCTTATCTGTTCATCCGTACTCATCCTTACCCTAAAGTTCATATCATTGCCGCTGATTGTGGTTTTCTATGTTTTACTGTCGATTTTCTGGCCGGATAAGCCATTGGCGGGTTCTAAAATGGATTTATAACCTATGGGCAGTATCTTAGAGGCTATCTAAAAATGATATGTAATTTCATTTCCCCCGAACTTTCCAAAGGAATGCCCATGACAGAAGGACGGGGCTAAATATTTCTCCACCAATTTTTAGACAGCTTCTTAGTTTGAAAAATACTCATTCTCAATCGGGATTTCGATCCCCTCACTCAATTTTCCTTCCTCAATGAGTTTATCCCTCAGGCGAAGTTTTTTATTTCTCTCCTTCCTGATCTCATTGCCACGACGGATTGTTGATACAACACCGCTCAAAAATGATTTGGCGTAAAAATTAAAAAATGATTTTGTTGTATCCCTTTCAAACAGGATATACCCGGTTCGGAACCGTTTAAAAAGCCCCTTCGGATTCTTTGACCTGACCACAATTGTATTTGCAAGAAATGAAGCGATTTATTCACCAAATCCATCAGCCTGTAG
>JABMQA010001052.1 GCA_013203545.1 Bacteroidota bacterium | reverse complement strand
TCCTTCACACCCTGCCGTTGCCAGCAACGCACTTGGCTTCGCAACAGTCTTCCCTCCGATTAGGCGACGCAGTTTTCTTGCAAACTGTCGGATTGGCATGCATGCAAGGCAAACAAAAACCTCCGGGATTGTTCAATCACCGGAGGTAAAATTTTATCTATCTTTTAATTATCCTACCCGCCGAAATCGTCAAACATGACATTTTCGGGAGGCACACCGTAATCGTCAAGCATTTTTAACACGGCATCGTTCATCATGGGTGGGCCGCAGATGTAATATTCGATCTCCTCGGGTTCAGGATGGTCTTTCAGGTAATTATCCAGGATCACCTGGTGTATAAACCCAACATATCCTTTCCAGTTGTCCTCCTCCTTGGGTTCCGAAAGTGCCACATTAAAGGTAAAGTTAGGGTTTTCTTTCTGTATCTTTTCGAAGTGATCCATATAGAATAATTCGCGTATCGAACGTCCGCCGTACCAGAAGGTGGCTTTGCGATCGGTTTTCCTGGTCTGGAACAGGTCGAAAATATGCGACCGCATTGGGGCCATTCCGGCACCACCGCCGATAAACATCATCTCTTTATCGGTTGGTTTGATGAAGAATTCACCGTAAGGGCCCGACACCGTAACCTTATCTCCCGGTTTACGCGAGAAGACGAACGATGAACAAATTCCCGGGTTAACCTTCATAAAACCACCGGCCTTCCTGTCCCAGGGAGGTGTGGCAATACGTATATTGAGCATTACGATATTTCCCTCTGCAGGGTGGTTGGCCATTGAATATGCACGGTAGATTGGTTCCGGGTTCTTCATCTTCAGATCCCACATTTTGAACTTATCCCATTCGTCGCGGTATTCCTCTTCAACCTTCATGTCCTTAAACTCAACTTCACAGGCCGGGACATCAATCTGAATGTAACCACCGGAACGGAAATCGAGGGTTTCGCCTTCAGGCAACCTCACCACAAACTCCTTGATAAAGGTAGCCACATTGTGGTTGGATACTACTTCGCATTCCCATTTCTTGATTCCAAAGATTTCGGGCGCCACATGGATCTTCATGTCTTCCCGGATCTTCACCTGGCATCCCAGCCTCCAGTTATTCATTTGCTCCTTGCGCGTAAAGTATCCTACTTCCGTGGGAAGAATACTTCCGCCACCGTCCAATACCTGGCACTTACACATGGCGCAGGTGCCTCCGCCGCCACAAGCCGAAGGAAGGAAGATTCCCTGGGTAGATAGCGTTGAGAGCAACGTACTTCCGGGATCTACCACCAGTTCCTTTTCTTCGTTTATGGTAAGATTAACCTTTCCCTGAGGTGTTAATTTTTTTCTTGCATAAAGCAGGAGCGACACCAATAAAATGATGATTATTAAGAATATGCCAATGCTAATTCCAATTACCCCTCCTATACCAGTTGCTAAAACCATTTTTTATCTGTTTTATAATTTTTATTACAAACAACTACAGTTTAATTCCCATGAAGCTCATAAAGGCAATACCCATAAGCCCGGTGATAATAAACGTGATCCCCAGTCCCCTGAGTGGAGCAGGTACGTTGGAATACTTGATCTTTTCACGGATTGCTGCGATACCTACGATAGCAAGGAACCAACCCACACCGGACCCAAGGCCGAAGGAGGTAGCTTCTGCAATATTGACATACTCCCGTTCCTGCATGAAAAGTGATCCGCCAAGAATGGCACAGTTAACCGCAATTAACGGAAGGAAAATCCCCAATGAGGAATAGAGTGCCGGTGAAAATTTTTCGATGACCATCTCCACCAGTTGAACCATCGATGCTATGACAGCGATGAAAATGATAAAACTCAAAAAGCTCAGATCAACATCGGCCAGGGACTTATCGATCCAAACCAGGGCACCGGGTGCCAGCAGATAATTGTTGATCAGGTAATCAACCGGAACGGTGATGCCCAATACAAAAACTACGGCAATACCCAATCCAACAGATGTCTTTACCGTTTTGGATACCGCCAGGTACGAGCACATACCAAGGAAGTAGGCAAAGATCATGTTGTCGATGAAAATGGACTTTACGAAGATGTTTATTAAATTTTCCATTTTATTTAATTATTTTCGATAATTTCATGTTTATAATACTTTTATGTCTTGATATCAGAAGTCCGATGTGAGATGTTTGATATTTGATCTTAGCTCCCCAGTGATTTAAGTGTCTTAACAAAGATTGAGACAAGTTGGTCATTTTCATCAATTAGGTTTTCCAGTAAAGGCGCTTTCGCCTCAATGAACTTAACTCTGCAAATGATTTTCATACAAATCAGTGATTCTCTTAATTCTTTCAGGATGATTTTGTTTTTGTGAATAAAATCCTTACGTGATTCAGCTCCCCGTGCCTCTCCATAGTTTAAAGCCGGAGCAGTACCAGACCTGGATAATTGATTTGCCAGATGCTTTGCAGCAATCGTTCCCGGTAACATATCGATCAATTCAATAATTTTTACCGCAAAATCAATTAACCTATCTTCAAGTTCCTGCTGATTCATGTTTTTTACAATATCACAGATCAAACTTCAAACATCTTACATCTTATATCCCTAATTCTCTTCAATCAGTTCTTTGTCTTTATTCCGCTGCACCCAGATAATTATTCCCACAACGATAAGCGCCATCGGTGGGAGGATCATCAATCCGTTGTCTTTGTATCCGAAATCGTAAAAGCCCTGTGGGATAACTTTATACCCCCAGATTGTTCCCGACCCTAACAGTTCGCGGAAAAATGCAACGACGATCAGTATCCATCCATATCCTGCTGCATTTCCAAGCCCATCCAAAAACGAGGGCCATACTTTATTGCTCATGGCAAATGCCTCGAAGCGTCCCATGATGATACAGTTGGTGATAATCAATCCCACGAAAACCGAGAGTTGCTTGCTCACGTCATACACGAATGCTTTCAGCACTTGGTCCACAAGGATTACCAGGGCGGCAATAACTACCAGTTGGACAATAATCCGGATGCGAGGTGCAATGGTTTTTCGAAGCAATGAAATCACTACGTTGCCCACAGCCAATACAGCCGTAACCGATAGGGCCATAACGAATGCTGGCTCCAGCTTTACAGTTACCGCCAGGGCAGAACATATTCCAAGTACCTGGATGGTAATGGGATTCTCTTTACTGAGCGGTGCGGTCAGCAATTTCCTGTTTTTGGCTGAAAATAAAGGTTCTCTTCTATCGCTCATTATTTTACGTTTTTGTCGATGTATTGAACATAGTTTTTAAGGCAATCTTTAAGCATGTCGGTAACGCCATTACTGGTGATGGTTCCACCGGATATTGCATCCACACCGTGAGAAAGATTGATGTTACTGTTGGCAACACCACCTTTTACAACAGCAATGGACACAAACTGATGTTCCTTGTTGAAAATGGTTTTGCCTTTGAACTCCTCACCAAACCAGTTGGTTGAAATTTCAGCTCCAAGTCCGGGGGTTTCACCCTTGTGATCGAATTTGGCGCCGGTGATGGTATTGAAATCACTACCAAAGGCCACGTTACCCCAGATTGGCCCCCACAAACCCATGCCACGGACGGGAACCACATATATTTGCTTGCCGTTATAATTCATAATGTAGAGCGGAAAAAGGGCCTGTTTGTCGCTTTTACCCTTGGCGGCTTCTTTTTCGAGATTCAGTTGTTCTTTCAAATTAAGGTCAAAGGGTCTTACATCGCCTTTCACCAGTTTACCCTTTTTAAAAATGCTGATAACGTCCCCCTCTTTATTCACGGCCAGTTCCTCAACAATATATTCGTCAAATAACTTTTCGGCGTCGGAGCGGCTTGCTTCAATTTCGGCAGAGATCAGGATGCCCTGAATTTTCTCTGCCTTGATGTTTTTCTCCTGGTAAGGCTTCAGAACCATGGATGCCGTTGACAGAATGGCTGCCACCAGGATGACCATGATAGATGCGTATGTAAAAATATATCTGTTAGTAAACATCTCTGTAATTTTTTATACTGTTGCTAATTGGGCTGATTTGGCACGTTTCTTACGTTTCTTGATATTGGCCTCAACAACGTAATGGTCGATTAGCGGTGCAAATACGTTCATAAGCAGGATTGCCAGCATCATTCCTTCGGGATACGCCGGGTTGAGTACCCTGATCAAAACTGCCATCACACCTATCAATATACCGTAATACCATTTCCCTCTGGAAGTTTGGGAGGCAGTAACAGGATCGGTGGCCATAAAGACGGCACCGAAAGCAAAGCCACCCATAATCATGTGAAAATAAGGTGGGAGGTTCATATACACATTGTCGGGGGCAACATATGGCCCGATAGCCCAGAAGAGGGTTGCAAGACCAAAACCACCGAGGAAAACCGAAAGCATGATCCGCCAGCTTCCGATTCCGGTTATGATAAGAATAACTGCACCCACAAGGATCAGGAAAGTGGATGTTTCACCAACTGACCCGGGAATAAAACCCCAGAACATATCCGATATACTCGGCAAGGAGCTTAAAGGTTCATTTACCAATAAATCCCCAAGTGGTGTTGCCCCTGAAAAGGCATCGGCTTTATCAGCAATCCATACTTTGTCACCCGACATATCCTGCGGGTAGGCAAAAAACAGGAAGGCGCGCGCAGTAAGCGCAGGGTTAAGAATATTCATTCCGGTTCCGCCAAACACCTCCTTGCCGATAACGACGGCAAAAGCCGTTGCAATGGCCACCATCCATAAAGGCGTGTCGGGTGGCACAATCAGCGGGATAAGAATTCCGGATACCAGAAAACCTTCATTTACCTCATGTCCCCTGATTTGTGCGAAAATAAATTCGATTCCCAAACCAACCACGTAAGATACTACCAGGATTGGAAATACCTTACCAAAGCCAAACCAGAAATTCTGCCACAGGGTTGAGGCTTCACCATGGGACAAAAAGTGCTGGTATCCGACATTCCACATGCCGAAAAGCAAAGCAGGTACCAGGGCCAGTACAACAACCGACATCGTTCGTTTCATGTCGATATAGTCTCGAATATGGCTACCATGTCTGGTAGTTGTATTGGGCACAAACAAAAAGGATTCGAAGGCTTCGAATGTGGAATGCAGGTATTCTAACCTTCCGCCCTTTTCGAATTGCGGCTTGATCTTATCAACTAAAGCTCGTAATGCACTCATTTAATTATGTGATTATTTTAAAATTAAAATATCTGTCCGATAGATCTTCTTAATGTCAAGTCTTATTAATAATCTGGAGTGTTGGATTGTTGTGCCATGGGCACTCCTTTGGGGGAGTATTGAGATTAAAAACAGCGAGCAAACCTCCCATTTTCCCATTACTCCATTCCTCCATTCTTCCTTCCTAACTCATTTCTTTTCTCATCGTATCGAGACCTTTTCTAACGATCGACTGAATTTCAGTCTTGGACGTATCGATATATTCTGCCAACGCAAAATCCTCTTCATCCACTTCGTAAATGCCCAGATTTTCCATGGCATCGATATCTTCGACCATAATGGCCTTGATCAGTTGCATGGGATAGATATCAAAAGGGAATACCTTTTCCATTTCGCCGGTCATTACAAAAGCTCTGTTACCCCCATGAAAGTTGGTATCCAGACGGTATTTTTTACTATTGGATCCCAGCCATGATAAAAATGTCCTGGAAGGGCTGAATTTACCCAATCCCGGCAAGGCCCACCCAAACAACTCGTAGTAATCACCCTCGGGAAGTACAGTAACCTGGGAATCGTAAAAGCCAACAAATCCATCTTTATCGATTTTACGGCCTGTGAGTGCATTTCCACTGATGTACCTAAGCTTTCCCTCGGTCACGTTGTCTTTTACCATCTCCTTAATAGATGCCCCAATTCTGGTTTTATAATACCTTGGCTTGAGCACTTCAGATCCGGTTAGTGCAATAATCCGTTCAGTATTGTACTTTCCTTCACTGAAAAGACGTCCAATTGTCAAAACCTCCTGAGGCCTCAATTGCCAGACCAGTTCACCTTTATTTATCGCATCAATTTTATTGATCTGCGGGCCAAAATTCCCTGCCGGGTTTGGTCCTTTAAAATAATTGAACTGAACCTTTCTGGAATTGGTAAATACTTTTGATACAGTTACACCGGCAGGAAGATTGAGATGAATTTTACCACCGGTTAATTTCTTCAAGGCATCCAATCCGGTTTGAAATTCCTCACCATGACCATGTACAATAAGATCGTAATCCGGTGCCAGTGGATTGGTGTCGAATCCGGAGATAAATATGGCCTTTGGATCATCATCAGGGTTTGCTATCACCGTGTAAGGCCTCTGGCGAATGACCGGCCAAACACCACTTTCAAGTAGTTTTTCAACAATTTGCCCCCTGGTCAGTGAATTGGGATCACCGGCTTTGAAATCTACCGATTCCTGCTCCGGGTCAGCCTCAATCTTAATTTCAAGAAGTACACGCTTGGCACCTCTCTTAACTTCCTTTATGGTTCCTGCAACAGGCGATGTAAATTTGATATTGTCGCGATACTTGTCGTAAAAGATTGGTGTACCGGCCTTTACCTTATCACCCTCCTGGATGAGGAGCTTTGGGAAAACACCAATAAAATCAGGTGGTTTAATGGCATAAATACCGGCTTCGATTTCGGTAATGGTCTTCTCTGCCTCACCCTCAAGATTGATGTTTAATCCTTTTTTAATGGTTATTATTTCTGACATATCGATTGATAAATGTAAGCTATGTTTTAGGACATATTTTTTTAGTATCCTGCTTGAAATGCGGTGCAATAATATGAATTAAATTTTATTCTGATCTGCTGATTTCTTAAATTTTAATCCCAAATTGTTGATAATTACACATAAATGAGGAATTTGATAATTTTTATTGATATCTGTCAAGTTTTTTTCCGTCAAATTGCAAATTTTCAAGTATCCATATTGAAAATCATGCGCAAAAATATGTAAATATTTGTATGTGTTGTTATTTTAATAACAAAAAATGCAAGGTTCAATATCTGGGTCAATTAATTATTTTTGACGAAATAAAAATAAATGGCCATCTTTGTTGGTTGTGAAATTACTTTAAATTGATACTCAACATGAGAAAAATACTTTACTTAGTAATCCTCCTTTTCCCGTTTACCGGGATTATTTATTCGGCGGTAGCACAGGATGATTACTACAATCAGGATTACATCCGCAATGCCGACTATGTTTACAAAGACAACATAAAAACCGTTCTGCTGTATAAGGAGGGCTTTGAATTGTCGGCCCCATTGGTACAATTGAATTCCACCGACAAACTGGTGTTTTCGTTTGATGACCTGGATGGTGATTACAAGAAATACGAATACACCATTGTCCATTGCGATGCCAATTGGAACGAGTCGGATCTGATGCCCAACGAATACCTTGAGTCCTTCACAGATGATTATATTGACGATTACCAATACTCGGTAAACACCATGCAGACATACACGCATTACGAAAAAACAATTCCCAACAATGTGATCATGTACAGGTTTTCGGGAAATTACCTGTTAAAGGTTTACATTGAAGACGATCCGGAAAATGTTGTGTTTACAAAGCGATTTTTTGTGGTTGACCCCAAAGTGACTGTTGCAGCGCGCGTACGCATGCCTGCCAACATTAACGATCGTAATCGTAACAGCAAGCAAGAGGTTCGGTTTACCATTCAGACCGGTGGCTCGCCGGTTGCTGACCCATACCGCGAAATTAGCGTTACAGTTCAGCAAAACGGCAGGTGGGATAACGCCATCACCGATCTTCAACCCCGGCTGGTTTCAGGCAGTGAACTTATTTACGACCACGACGGCATTAATGTTTTTGATGGTGGCAGCGATTTCAGGTATTTCGATATGAAAAGCCTCCGCTATAATTCGTTCAGGGTGCAAAGTATCGAATATTCCCAAAAGGATGGCTACCAGGTTTACCTGCATCCCGACCAGGTGAAAAGGAAGAATGTTTATCAAAGCATACAAGAGAACATCAACGGCCGGTTTTTAATAAAATCAGAAGATATGCCCGTTAGCGCCACCGAATCGGAATATGCCACAGTACACTTTTTCCTGCCTTATGACACACCGCTGGTGGAGGGAAAACTCTATTTGTTTGGTGGGCTAAGCTACTGGCAATATTTGAAGCTGGCTGAACTTTCATACGATTACGAAAGTGCCGGATTCAGGGCTTCACTGTTTCTGAAACAGGGATTTTACAATTATAAATATATGATGTTACCCAATGATTCGAAGGTTGGGGATGTATCATTTATTGAAGGTAATTTTTTTGATACCAACAACGAATACACCATTTATGTTTACTATCAGCCAAGAGGAGGCAGGTACACCCGACTGGTTAATATTACATCGTTCCCGGCACATCCGAATTAGCGTAAAGAGCGAAGCGCTGAGCTCTAAGGGTGAAGAGCAGGAAAAAAGTGGAGAGAGGATAAAAAGGTTTTTGCTGATTTAGATATGCGTTGATCAGCGAAAACTGCCGGAGAAAAAAAATTTAAATCACATTTGACTATGCGCGTTTTAAATAAAAGCCAGATATTGAGGGCGGCTGTGTTGAAAGATCTTGCCGATGCAATTGTTAAAGCATACCAAATGTACGAGAACGGTGAAGCAGTTGTTCCCACACGGATGCATGCTGATTTCGATGGCAATACCCTGTTGCTGATGCCTGCTTACAACAAACGGTATTTTGCAACCAAGCTGGTTTCGGTTTACCCCGACAATCCATCAAAAGGCCATGCCGCCATTTATGGCAGTGTGATACTGAATAACGGTGAAACCGGAGAGCCACTGGCACTTCTGGATGGTTCAACACTAACGGCACTTCGAACCGGTGCAGTAGGTGGTGTGGGGATAAGATATACCACTCCATTCGAAACACACTCAGCCGGTTTGGTGGGTGCAGGCTTCCAGGGATTTTACCAGTTAATATTTGCCTGCATGGAACGCCCCATCAAAAAAGTGAAGGTGTTTGATCAGAATCCTGAAAATACCCAAAAACTTATTTCCAAAATTACTTCACGCCTGCCCTGTGTTAAATTCAGCGAAGCAACTTCCGTTGAGGAACTGGTTAGCGAATCGGAGATCATTATTACTGCTACCAATTCCACCAGGCCGGTGTTACCAAACAATCCCGAATTATATCCTGACAAACACTTTATTGCTATGGGCAGCTTTAAACCCGATATGCGGGAATTGCCCGATGCGGTGTTTACAGCCTCCGACCAACTTTTCATTGATACAAAGGATGCCTCGCATGAAAGCGGTGATGTAATCGATCCATTAACCAAAAATCTCATTTTTAAGGAATCGGTTATTCCCTTTTCGAAACTGGTAACAGGGAAGGTGCAACTTTCATATACATCAACAACCGTTTTCAAATCTGTGGGAATGGCCCTGTTTGATCTTGTGGCTGCGATTATGATTTACGAGAAAGCTGTTGAAAAAGGGCTTGGGGTTGAGGTGGAAATGGGGTGAGATTTTTCCAAAAGGGATCATAAAAACATTCGTTCAATTCGCGTAATTCGATGATTATTGAACTTGATTCTGCCCTTCGTTTTGCATACGCTTACGCCAATTTCCGGAATGTGTTGCAAAATTATCCCGCGCAGGAAGGCCATTTAAATATAAGAAGTAAGATGTTTGATGTTTAGCCATATTGATTATGTTTGTAATCTTTTTTAAATCCTGAATGTTTTATTTCATGATAAGAAACTTCAACTGGACTCCACCGGGCCACTGGCAAAGAATCAAGACCATAGATCTCCATACAGGGGGTGAACCATTACGGGTCTTTACCGGTGGATTGCCTGAAATCAAAGGTGACACGATCCTTGAAAAACGGAGGTATTTCCGGGAAAACTATGATCACATCCGAACCGGAACCATGTTCGAACCTCGTGGCCATGCCGATATGTATGGTGCTGTTATAACCGAACCAACAACTGTTGATGGTGATTTCGGTGTGTTTTTTATGCACAACGAGGGCTACAGCACCATGTGCGGTCACGCCATGATCGCACTTGGAAAGCTGGTGGTGGAAACCGGGATGATCGAAAAGGGGGCCGGGCAGGAAATCAAAGTGGATGCACCTCCCGGGCGGATCACCCTCACAGTTAAAAAAAAGAATAATTTGGTAATTGCAACCTCATTCCGGAATGTCCCGTCTTTTGTCCTGCTCGAAAATAAAAACGTTCATGTTGCAGGAATCGGAAGGGTGAATTTTGACGTTGCTTTCGGTGGAACATTCTATGCATATGTGGAAGCAAAGCAGCTCGGATTGAAACTTAACGGATCGGATTACAATAAACTGATCGACTATGGGCGGCGAATCAAACTGGCTGTTATGGAAAACTTTGAGATCAGTCACCCATTTGAGAATGAGCTGGGTTTTTTGTATGGAACCATTTTTACAGGAGAGCCATACGAGAAATCCAATCATAGCCGCAATGTTTGTATTTTCGCCGATGGTGAGGTTGACAGGTCACCAACCGGATCGGGCGTTAGCGGAAGGGCTGCCATTCACCATAAAAAGGGTGAGTTGAAACCCGGTGAAAGGATTACCATCGAAAGCATTCTGGGTACCACCATGGATGTTGAGATAATAGAGGAAACGCATTTTGGACCATACAGGGCAATAATACCGGAAGTTACAGGGACGGCCTTCATCACCGGACGTAACGAGTTCTGGTTTGACCCGGATGATCCATTGAGAGGGGGATTTATTTTCAGGTAAAAAATTAAAATCATCAAAATATGAAAAAAGTCTATTTATTTACGATTCTGTTAACATCATTTTTTTTCCGGATCGACAGCCAGGCCTGCACGATCATCGTGGCAGGAAAAAACGCTACCACCGACGGATCGGTCATTGTATCACATACCGATGCCGGACCCGATTGCCGCGTTCATATCGTCCCGGGACAAAAATTCCCGGAAGGAGCGCTGGCGCCTGTTTATTGGGGCATGGTGGAATCAGGAAGACCTCTTGGGGATTACGGCGACACGCTTGGATTTATACCCCAGGTAAGGGAAATTTACACCTATTTTCAATCGGCCTATCCGCAGATGAACGAATATATGCTGGCCATCGGCGAAAGCACCACCAGCCAGCGGGAACAACTTTATGTTGACCTCTCTTCCTGCAAACAGATCATGACGGTAGAACAGGCCCAGGCCTTTGCCCTGCAGCGCTGTAAAACAGCCCGGGAAGCGCTCGACCTGATCACATATCTGCTCGAGACCTATGGCTTCAGGCCTTCCTGTGTGGGCGAATCAGAGGACCTGGTAATTGCAGACCCAAACGAAGCTTGGGTTCTGGAGGTATTCAGTGTCGGTAACGGATGGATACCCGATAGCGGAAAACCCGGATGTATCTGGGCCGCACAACGGGTTCCGGATGATGAAGTGCTGATCATCCCAAACTGGAGCATCATCAAGGAAATCGATATCGACGATCCTGATAATTTCAGGGCTTCATCCAATTATATGCAGGAGGCCATCGACCGGGGCTGGTACGACCCCAACGGCAACAAACCATTTATCTGGCAGGATATCTATGCACCGATTCCCAGGGAGTGGGCTACAAGCCGTTTCTGGCTATTCTATTCACAAATGGCACCCGAATATACAAAATGGCCCGACCGCTATACCACCAATCCCTTTGCCGGCGAAGAACAATACACCCAGTACGTTGAGCCCATTTCTATATATCCTTTCTCGGTTAAACCGGACAAAAAGGTTTCTGTAC